>JBFHKI010000082.1:0-8042 GCA_041595415.1 Pseudomonadales bacterium
GACAGCGACTGTAAATACTGGGTATAACCCTCGATCCTCTGCATCATGCCCGCATACTGACGACTTAACTCTCCCAATTCGTCTTTGCGACGCGAAGCTTTAAAAGCCCGATTTTCTACAAAGCCCGTCAAGCCGTCTTGCAACACCATCGCCGTCGCCTGGCCCAAACGACGGATTCGACTTGCAAGCCAGAGCGCGTAGCTGATCAGGCCAATACTGGTTAAGGCAAATGCCAAACCGCTGTACCAAAGCAAGCGGGTCAAGGCAGCGCTGTTTATCTCACTTAGTGTCTGTGCCGGTTCATCCGCCACCAAAGTCGCCACCCGGACCCCACCTATATCCACAGGTACCAGAGCACGGGCAATGCGGTTGTCTCCATCCCTATACCAACGAACGATGTCAGAAAGCGGCTCAGACTCAGTTGCAACAATGGGTAAAAAACCCTCAACCGGATAACTTATTTCACCGACAAAGTCTTCACTACTGAGTATTTCGTAAAGTCTGGACAACCAGCTTTCAGGCGCTACCGGATCCTCTGCAAGCGCGATCCGTCGGGCGGCAACCGAGCCGCTATTACTGAGCAGATAAAGCGATTCGCCCCTTCGTTGTACTTGTTGATCAAGAATTCTCTGCAACTGCTCCTGCAGCTGCAAATATTTCATTGGGCGGGCATCTGAATTCATACCTATTGTCGCCAGGGTTGAACGCCCGTTATCCACCACTTCCACGCCCAACCGGTTGGATGTAACGTGTCTTGGCACTCGAAGCTCAACAAGATAACCGGAGCCCGATTCCTGCCAAAAGGCATTCAGACTGTATTCAGATGATCTCTGCCCCCTAGGATCTGCATAAATGGCAAAAATTGGCCCAGCGGCTTCTGCACGCAACCAATATTTTTGCCTTTCTGTGTACAACACCAGATGATCACCAAGCGCTGGCTGGGCAGCGCCAGAGGGATGGTATTGGACATCCTGATCCTGAACCCGCAGACAGAGGAACAGATCTGGTCCCACGACACCGGACAGGTAACTTACCGCTGAGGAAACCTGCTTCCAGACCGCTCCCTCCCTCGGGTCGATCCAGAGCCAATCACCACAATTACCATCCAGTTGTGGACGACTGGCCAACTGAACAAAATGGATACCGCCGGGTTCTGGCGGAGGCAACAATTCTGCAAACCATTGCGGCATGCCTTGCAGTTGATAGGCCAAAGCTTTAGTTCTGTCCAAAAGCGCCTGCGCCTGACTATCCAATAGTTGTGCATCCATTTGCCGCACATATTGCACGCCCGCCAAAGGCAGTGTCAGAGTCAGTAAGCTGACCAGAAAGAGCTGCCTGCCCAGCTTCAAAATTCAGCCTCAGCCGAATATCCGGTGCTATTCCGTCTCATCGCGGAATACTTCGCCAGTTATTCACCAATGTTCCAACGATATCCCATCCCATAGGCGGTCTGTATTCCATCAAAATCGGGGTCAATGGCCTGAAACTTCTTACGCAATCTTTTGATGTGGGAAGTAATGGTATTGTCGTCCAGTACCACATTGGCTGCGTCCATCAGCTGTTGCCGGTTTTTCACATGCCCTGGCGACTTGGCCAGCGAATGTAATATCCAGAACTCCGTAACAGTCAGGTCCAGCGGCTTAGTTCGCCATTTTGCTCGCATACGGTCAAGGTTAATATCCAGGTCACCACGCACCAATTGTTCATCCTTGGCATTGCGATCGGACAAAGCATCGACCCTGCGGAACAGGGCTACAATACGCGCCAGCATGTGCACCTGACTAATGTCTTTGGTCAGGTAGTCATCCGCTCCCAGACGCAAACCGGAAATCACATCAAATTCTGAATCCCGGGCAGTTAAAAATATGATAGGTAGCTCCGGAGCCATTGTTCGCAGCTGCCGACAGAGGTCAAAGCCGCCCTCCACCTCATCGGCCAAGCCTACATCAATAATAGCCAGATCCGGCAGCCGCACCTCAAAGGACGCCAATGCGTCTTTGCGATTCCCGTAGACTCTTACCCTGTAGCCTTGACGACGCAATGCTTCGGCGTAATTCGCTGCAATAGCCGGCTCATCTTCCACGATAGCAATTTCGCGATTCACACTGAGTTCCCGTTTAATTTGATTGGCTACATTCTAGCCGCAGCAGGCCGCCAAAATCAGCGGACACTATTAAACTGCCATAATTGATCATTATTTGGCATGACGAAAACTCAATAGGCTGGTTATAAAACAGACCTTTTTGATCTAATAGCTGTCCATTTTTAGCGCTTTAGGTCGTTAACATGCCATTCAAAAGAAGCCGCGTCCCCAAGTATTTGATTCTTGAAGACACTAATCCGGCACCAAACCGATGGGGCTTTGCCATCGGCCTTTTGTTATTAATTTTGATTCTGGCGGCTGGTGTTGCCTTTATCTAATTTATGAAATTCCATCTTTTTCAAATTACTGACAAATTATTGTCATAGAAAAGTAACACTTGTCATACAAATGACACATTAGATTCATATAGTCGCGGCCAAGATGACACTTTTGTGAAACCGGAGGCCACTTTGAGGCTATTACAACTCAGCTGTGCTGTCGTACTTGTACTTCTGCTCAGCCCTGTTCATGCACAGGAAAATACCAACAACTCCCAGCCAGTGGTCAATACCCAAGGCGGTCTTTCCGTAGCAACGGCGGATGGGGATTATTCAGTAAAGCTTGGTGGCCGTATTCAGTATGACTACAACCAGTCTGAACTGAACGGAACCATTGACGAAGATGACATTGATATTCGCCGGGCCCGACTATATGTCTCCGGCAATCTGATGGACTGGGGTTACAAAATCCAATTCAACGTCGGAGAAAACAAGGGCGGTACTCCGGAAGATCTCTATATCCGTTACAAGGGTTTCGAAAACCTGAGTATTACCATAGGTCGTCAAAAAGAAGCCTTTGGCCTGGAGCAGCTCAGCAGCTCAAAAGACAACAGCTTTTTGGAGCGAGCCGCCGCCAGCGAAGCCTATACACCTGGCCGAAGCGAGGGCATCCAGTTAAACGGCCAGACAGCAAGTCTCAATTACGCCATTGGTTTGTTTGAAGACGAGTTCAGTGGCACAGGCACCAGTGATTTCGCCCTTACCGGCAGACTTTCCAGCGCTGTGGTCAACAATACCGACATGCTGATTCACCTCGGCCTGTCGCACACCTCCCGTGGAGGCGATGTTCGCTCTACCGGCCTTGAAGCAGCACTGGTGGCCGGCCCTATACATCTGCAGACTGAATATTTCTCTTCGGATAATGCAGGAACTGACCTGAATGGCTATTACCTCCAGGCCGGCTGGATTTTAACCGGGGAAACCCGCCCATACTCCAAGGGCATATTTACCCGGGTGACACCCTTAAAAAGCACCGGCGCCTGGGAAGTGGTATTGCGCTACGAGGCAGGTGAGGGGAAATATAACGATATCGAGCTGGGAACAACTGACGCCAGAGCTTTGGGCATCGGGGTTAACTGGTACGCCAACAGCTACACTCGCTTTGGACTGAATTACACCTCCGGCGACGATCAGAATTCCAACGATAATGGCAGCGAACTACGGGCTCGCCTGCAACTTGCCTTCTGAATCACCTCTGATTTTTCTGCAAAGGAGCCTGCTGGCTCCTTTTTTTGACCCGAATTAATCCGACTCGAGAATTTCTATCTGCAAGTGCATTTCCGATTTCAGACTGTTGCTGACAAAACAGCTTTGTTCTGCGCGCTCCAACAAGCGCCGGGCCTTTTCATGATCTGTTCCTGGAGGCGCCACCAATGTAGCTTTACTGTCCACCTTGGTAAAACAAATTGCCCTTTCCGGTTTGTCCAGAGTCCCGGTTGAAACACACTCGAGCTTTGACCATTCAAAATTTGAAGCCCTTGCTATCGCGCGGAAAGACAAAATAAAACAGCTACTCACCGCAGACATCAAAAGCGCCTCGGGGCTCCACTGATTTTCCGGTCCGCCAAAAGCGGGCGGCGGTGCCGCCTGTATCGTCTCTCCGCCTTCTGCGCTGAGACTTACCAAAGACTGATTATCTGCCACAGCAGTGGCGATGTATTGATGGGGCAGGGCTTGTTGCATAGGTGTATCCCGAGTGGAAAAAACCCATTATGCCTCCGACTTTGAACACATTTCTTGACCTTATCGAGGTCTGAAATTATTTGGCGGGGTTTTCTGTCTAATGCACCAGAGATGCCGCCTTTATTTGGGCAAATACTTGCTCGCCTACCTTGAGTTGCAGCTTTTCACAGGATAGCCGCGACACCTGAGACAACAGAAAACTATCTCCACTGCGCAAACCCACAATCTTTTGGGCCGGGTGTTGCGCGTCATCTATGGATACAACTCGCGCCGGAAAGATATTCAAAATACTGGACGCCTTCGGCTCTTCTCTGGTCAAACTTATATCTTTGGCATAGAGACGCAAGCGCACGAGCTGTCTGTCTTCCACATCCATACTGGGCATAAGTATTTTCAAACCGGCGGCAGTAATTTCGGTGAGCTGATGTTCAGTACAAAGCCGGGTTACCCGTCCCTCAACCAGACTGAAGGGCTGACCGAATAACGGGTCAAGCTGATTCTCCTCCAAGATCCGCAGCAAGTTTCCACTCGCTTTCACCCGACCGGATTCCATTAATATCAACTGATCAGCCAATCGAATGACTTCATCCAAAGAGTGGCTGACATAGAGAATAGGAGTTGCGAAGTCCTTTGACAGGCGATCCAGATAGGGCAAAATTTCCGCTTTCCTCACCGCATCCAGAGACGCCAGAGGTTCATCCATCAGCAGTAATCGGGGATTAGCCAAAAGCGCCCGACCAATGGCAACCCGTTGCTGCTCACCACCAGACAAGGCTTGCACGCGCCGCCCTAATAAATTCTCCAGATCGAGAACGCTAACCACCTCATCAAACTGGATTTTTCCCTCGGTACTCCCACAACGCTTCTTGCCATATTGCAGGTTGCCAGCCACATCCAGATGATCAAACAAACTCGGCTGCTGGAAAACATAACCAACACGGCGTTGGTGCACTGGCATATTTACATCCCGCGACAACCAACACTCGGAACCCACCGAGATAGTGCCTTCAGGCACCACCTGCAAACCGGCAATAGCTCGCAACAGGGTGGTTTTCCCACAACCCGAAGGCCCGTAAATTGCCGTCACTCCCGACAACCCGCTTTCGAACCGGACATCCAGAAGAAATTCCCCAAGCGCAATCCGAACCGCAACCTGCAGGGTCATGTTTTCACCAGGTCGAAACGACGGTTAATGGCGTAAACAAAAACCAGCAGCGCGAATGACAGCAATAACAAACCACCAGATAACCAATGCGCCTGTCCGTATTCCAGCGCTGCCACATGGTCATAAATAGCAATCGACAATACCTGGGTTTTACCCGGGATATTGCCACCGATCATCAATACCACACCAAACTCGCCCAGTGTATGGGCAAAACCCAATACAGCAGCCGTAATATAACCACGTCGCGCCAGCGGCAAGGTAATGGAAACAAACAGATCCCACCCACTGGCCCCGAGCGTACGTGCCACCTCGATCGGGCGCTGACCCATTTCCACAAAGGCATGATGCAAAGGTTGAACCACAAAGGGCAGAGAATAGACCACCGAACCCAATACCAATCCTGCAAAGCTGAAGCTCAGAGATGGAAGCCCCAGCGCGGCCAAAGTAGCGCCGAGAAACCCTTGAGGGCTAAAGGACAGCAACAAATAAAATCCCAAAACTGTTGGCGGTAATACCAAGGGCAGGGCAACTAAGGCCTCAATTGCGACTTTTACCTTGCTTTGAGTATAAGACAACCACCAAGCCAGGGGGGTCGCTATTAATAGCAGGATCAGCGTAGAGATCCCGGCCAACTTGAGTGTGAGCCACAGGGCAACAAGATCGGCGCTACTCAAGGCCGTATCCTGCCGCAAGAATGATTTTGCGTGCCTGCTCTGTCGCTAAAAACCTCATAAATTCCTGAGCTGCTTTTTTCTGTGTTATTTGAACTGCTTGCTGTCGTATGGGCCGGTATAGGCTGTGATCAAATTGCAAATAAGATGCCCTTTGCGCCTCAGACAAACTCAAAACTTGCGACAGGGAAACCAGGCCAAGCTGCGCCGAACCACTCTGCACAAATTGAAAGGTCTGGGAAATATTTTCACCCATCACAAGTTTTTGCTGCACCAGCTCCGACAATTGCAAGGACTCCAATAGTTCAACGGCAGCCAGACCATAGGGCGCAAAGCGTGGATTAGCAATTGCCAAATAGCTATAACTTTCCGGGCGCTGCAGATTTTCCAAGGTGGCAAAATCTTTCTCAGCACTCCAGAGTACCAACCGCCCCAAAGCGTAGGTAAAACGCGTTCCGGAAATGGCCTGCCCCGCTTGTTCCAGCAACTCTGGGCGTTTCGCATCCGCCGCCAAGAACACATCAAATGGCGCGCCCTGACTAATCTGTGCGTAATGCTGGCCGGTTGAGCCAAAAGCCAAGATCACCTCATGACCAGTATTTTCTTCAAATACCCCGGCTATTTTTTCTGCAGTAGTGGAAAAATTGGAAGCGACGGCTACCGTAATTTGATCAGCCACTGAGCTGGTAGCAATCAAGAGAGCTGAAAAACAACAGAGCTTTTTTAAGAATTGAAAGAAGGCGGAAAACATCGCCAAATAATTAGGTAAATTCCACCAAAGGGCAAGTCCTATCCGATTCGACGACCAAGGCCACAAGGGCATCCACACATGTGGATACCAAGGGTGTCTGACCAGCCATTTGCTAATGGTTTTCTAGACTGTACCGAGGCTCATTTCATTCCTGAGCAACAATTCATCAATTGAATGGGGATCTTGTGGATCACTCTCAGTTACTGAATATAAGAAGCCGATATCAAAACGGGCGCGGTTATCCTGACGATAATCATTGAGCAACTTTTTATATCTATTCAGACTTATAGAGACATCTCCCGTCACATTAATCTGCAATATGGCGAACTCATTTGGACTGATTCTGGCAAACAGATCGGAACTGCGGATTGTGCTGCTCAATAAGGTGTCTAACTCGACTCCGACCTTCCGAGCCTGTTTTTCTCCACACTTTTCGACAAGCTCTTCAAATTTATCTATTTCAATAGAGATCAGCACTGCCAACATGTTATGTCTCTGGCAAAGGTGAAGTTCATGCTGCGCTTGCATTAAAAAACCACCTCTATCGAGCACCTTGGTCAGATTGTCCTTAATCGCCATGTCCTGCCTGGCTAATTCAATTTCTACAAGATAGGCCAGGTCACGCAAAGCTACTGCATCTTCCTCAGAAAACCCCCTCGGCATGCGATCCTTCAAACAGAGGACCCCTATAGTGCTTCCATCCGGAGCCTTTAAAGGACAGCCAGCGTAAAATCGGATAAATGGGCTTCCAACCACCAGAAAGTTATTGCGGAATCGAGGATCCTGAGTTGTGTCGGTGACAACAAAGATGTCGTCTTCCAATATTGCATGGGCGCAAATGGAGGTTTCTCGCGATATTTGACGAGTATCCCAACCGATACTGGATTTACACCAGTGCCGATGTTCATCAATCAGACTTATCAACACAATGGGAACATCAAACATTTGCTTCGCCAGCCGAGCCAGACGATCAAATCGCTCCTCATAACCAGTATCAAGAATATTTAAAGAGCGAAGCGTTTTTAAACGACGTCTTTCATTCACCGGGATTTTCGGAAGTTCCACCAACTACTCCTTTGCATTTTCACTCTGACGATCACGGGGGATAAAGAACCGAAGCGGTATTAAACTATGTAGTTGCGTACCGTTTTCTTTTCTCCGCCGGGTAATTTGTTTTTTGTGAGGCGGTTTACAATTTGGCAAGAAAATTGAGAAGGGCGTCTGTCTTTGAGATCAATATCTAATCAAAAATCGTGACACAACACACAAGCTCGAGCAGGGAATAACAGCACTCAAATCAGACATCCTTTCATTGATTCAAGCAACAGATGTCCGATAAGGCTTTTGATGC
>JBFHKI010000083.1:0-8004 GCA_041595415.1 Pseudomonadales bacterium
CGTATGCTTGGTCTTTTTATGATTCTGCCGGTATTGGCCCTCAATGCCGATCAATATCAGGGTGCTACCACATTCAGCATCGGTCTGGCATTGGGCGTTTACGGCCTTATGCAGGCATTCATGCAGGTGCCGCTGGGTAAACTTTCCGATCGTATCGGCCGCAAGCCGGTCATTCTTATGGGCTTAACACTGTTTGCAGCAGGCAGTTTTCTGGCTGCTCTGAGCCATTCTATAGAAATGCTGATCTTTGCACGCGCTGTGCAGGGCTCAGGTGCTGTTTCTGCCGCTTTATTGGCTTTGCTCAGTGAATGTTCGCGAGAACAGAATCGAAGCAAATTAATGGCTATTCTCGGCATCTCAATTGGGCTGTCCTTTGGCTTGGCTATGGTTCTTGGCCCAGTTCTCGCCGCCAAGTGGGGTATGCAGTCTATTTTCTGGCTCTGTATCATTCTGGCCGGTTTGGGAGCGCTTGCCATTATTCTTCTGTCCACCAAAGGCGAAGCTCTGCAAGCGCCGAATGTGGAGGATAAAGTAGATGTCATTCGGCCCGCAGACCTATTGGAGCTGCGCCGTCTGAATCTCGGTATCTTCAGTTTACACGCGGCCCAAATGAGCTTGTGGTTGGTTGTTCCGGTCTTGTTGCAAGATCTCTTTCAGGTTCCTCAGGCCGACCAGTGGAAATGGTATTTGGCGGTTGTAGGGGGCGGCTTTGTTCTTATGGCGCCGGTTATGCAGTCCTTTGCCCGAAAGAACTGGTATCGAACTACGCTATTGACCGGGATTGCCAGTCTGGCTATGGCCCAGATCATACTTTCTCAAAGCGATTTTTTCTGGCTCTTCATTCTCGGCCTGCTGATATTTTTCTGGGGTTTTAACTTGCTTGAGGCCACTCTGCCGGCAATTGTCAGCCGTCGAGTTGAAGACTCCAACCGTGGTCAGGCCATGGGTTGGTACGCGACAAGTCAGTTCCTCGGAACCTTTGTTGGTGGCTCCGTTGGTGGTTGGCTGGTCGGTCAATATGGCTTGCACGGGGTATTTTATTTTGGGCTGGTTCTAATCGGCCTCTGGTTTATTGTTGCCTTGCCTATGAGACCACTACCCAATATCAAAAGTTTTGTTACCACTGGACTGACAGCTGAAGAACTGGACGACCTGACACACAGTCATGGCGTACTTTCCGTAGTGAATTTTCCTGAGCAGAAAGAAGTTTTTGTTAAGGCCAATCTTGACCTGATCGAGAGTGTAACTATAGAAAACTATCGTCTGAAATAAAGGTTCTTTGTCGACGGTTTTTTTCGGGCTCGATACTTTATTTTTGCGCTTCGGGGGGTACACTCTCCCAATAAATTTACAAATACAGACTAAGGAAACCCCATGGCTTCACGCGGAGTAAACAAAGTAATTCTAGTCGGCAATCTTGGAAACGACCCAGAAACGCGCTTTATGCCTAGCGGCGGCGCGGTAGCCAATGTCAGTATTGCCACATCCGAAACCTGGAAAGACAAAAACAGTGGGCAACAGCAGGAGCGAACCGAATGGCACAGAGTTGTATTTTTTAATCGACTCGCTGAAATTGCCGGGGAATACCTGAAGAAAGGCAGCAAGGTATATGTAGAGGGCAGCCTGCGTACACGTAAATGGCAGGATCAAAGTGGCCAGGATAAATACACTACCGAAATTGTTGCCACTGAAATGCAAATGCTGGACTCACGTGGTGGTTCAGGTGGTGATTACAATCAGGATTTCAGTCCGACACCCCAACAAAGTGCACCGGTCCAAAATACCCCATCGCAAAACTCCCCACAGCAATCGACCCAGCCGCAGCCGCAGAACTTTGACGATTTCGACGACGATATCCCATTCTGATCATTTTTCAGTAAGCTGATAAAAAAGCCGGGCATTGCCCGGCTTTTTTACTTTGTATGATGGCTGGTTCAGGTTGTAGACAATTTTTATCGCTAATTTTGGAGTTATTTTCTACTTGTTTTTTTCTGGGATGTTCAAGGTAAAAGTTGTGCAGAAAGTGCAGTAAGAGAGTAGAAGGTGTACTGGTCGAGGAAAATCAAGGTCTGCGTTAATTTTCTCTCCTGAAACCTTAATCAATACTGCTATAAATCCCCTCATTCCAGAAACCAACAGGTTCTGGATACATAAAAAGATCACAAAAAAGTGACATTGCAAGGGGGGGTAAATGACTAATCTTAATTTCTGTTATTCCTGTCCCTCTTTGTTTTTCATTGGAAGTGATCTGGATCATGCCGCCAGACTTGGGTGGTGTATGGACTACTCTCAATAAGTAAATGGGGAAACAATAATGGGAAACTTTAAAAAGCTATTAGTATCGGGTGCGTCCTTGTGCATGCTCTATACAGCGCCTTCAATAGCCCAGGATGAAAACGATGATGATTCACTGGAGACGCAGTCTCTGGAAGAAATCGTTGTTACAGGCCGAAAGCGCGAAGAATCACTGCAAGATATTCCGGTATCTATCTCGGTGTTAGGCAGCAGCTTACTGGCCGAGCAAAATATTCTGGATCAGGGCGACCTGGCTGAGCTAGTTCCTGGCCTGAACTACAATCAGGGAAATGACGCAATAAATGACCGAATCGCAGCCTTGCCGAGTATTCGCGGTATTTCATCCAACGAAATTGCCACCAACAGAACCAAGGTTTCATCCTTTGTGGATGGCATGCCTATTCTGGGTTCTGTTGGTGCCATCAATATTGGTGGTGCTGCTCAGGTTGAAGTCTACAGTGGTCCGCAGAGTGCCGCCTTTGGGCGTTCAACATTCGCCGGAGCGATCAACTATGTAACTCTTGATCCTGCGGATGAACTTGAGGGCACTGTGGGGCTGAACTGGAGCAATGAGGGCACACGTATTGTATCTGGAAGTCTAGGTGGTCCGATAACCGATACTCTGGGTTTCCAGTTAGGAGCACAATATGAAGATTCGGTTTCTCCCGACGCGGACCTCTATTCCTATTCTGATGGTGTTGAGGCCGATACACGTGGTGGCACAAACCTGTCCGCGCGTTTTGTTTTTGAACCAACGGATGCTTTTAAAGCCAAGCTGACTTTCACCCATGACGAAACCGATGACGGCCCGAATTCGAGTTTCTACGCAACTCAGGAGTCAGCGGCTGCATGCTATAACAGTCTCAGTAATACATTCCCGCTTTACACAGGTATGGGACCGGACACTGTAGGTATCGATGGCGAATTTGACTGCGAACTGGATGTTGAAAAATCAGCGGGTCTGCTCGGCGTTAACGACATCGCACGTTACTACCAGCAAAACACCGAAGCCTTTGATGCGCTGGTAGCGGATCTGCGTGCGGCGGGTGCCACCGATGGTGAATACACCGTAGAAGAAGCGGCTCAAATTATTGCCGCTGCATACTCGGTTCCCTTCGAAGATGTGGGTTCACAAAGTGAGCGCGATCGTGTATCTGGCCAGTTTGATTACCTTCTGGATAACGGCAGTGCTATTCAGCTGTCAGTTATGAAGAGTAAAGAAGATTATATTCGTCAAAGCACCCCCATCAATGATGACGAACCCCAAACAATTGCCTGGGATGATGTTGCCGGTCTCTATACCTATGGAGCGGATTACATGGGGCGCCTCTATGCGGAAGCGGATCCAACCACTATCGAGGAAAACTACATCGAGCTGCGCTGGGCCTCACCGGCAGAAGAGCGCATTCGTTATGTTGTCGGAGCTTCCTATTACGATTACGAGTTTGTTACCACCATCTATCGAGATGGCGGCTACGCTGCACTGCAAAATGGCACAGCGGACGCACTGGAATCTCTCACCGGTCAGGTCGTTAGCGCTTCCACTATTCTTTCTGAAGTGACAGAAAACTCGGCTCTGTTTTTTAACGCTTCTTACGATTTCACCGATACCATTACCGGCTCATTGGAAGGGCGTTATTCCAAGGATAAGGTTGGTGGCATTATCCCCGGTGTTACCTCTGAATATCAGACCAGTAACTCCTTTGTTCCACGGCTCGGTATCAACTGGACTCCATCGGAAAACACGACTTACTACTTCCAGTATGCCATTGGTATAAACCCGGGTGGCATCAACGCTGACCTGTTGGATCCTGATACCGTTGCGTTGCTTGATGAAGGTGTGCCTGTTGATCTGGACCCCACCGACGCGGATCCAACCACAACAAATATAGTCAGTGTTGACTATGACTCCAGCGATTATGTTGGCTTTGATGAAGAAAAACTCACCAACTACGAGTTTGGCTTCAAAGGATCTGCACTGGATGGAAGACTGAGCTACACCGGTGCTATCTACCATATGATTTGGGAAGATGCGGTACAGTCTATCAATCTGAATTGGGACTATACCTATGCGGACGACGATCTGGCCGGTACTTTGGTGGCAGGTGAGACCGATCTCTACTACGTGTCAGAAACCTCTGGTACAGAAGCACGTGTATCCGCCAACTCAGGTACTTCCGAGACTACAGGTATCGAACTTCAGGCAAATTACCTGCTTACCGATAACTGGAGCATCAGTGGCAATACCAGCATCATGAATGCCAAGTACACCGACTACTGTAGTGAAGACGACTATACCGGTGTTGCAAATGATCTCGGTGCCTATGCCGGCCTGGACGTCTCTACCACAGACCTGGGTAATACCTGTTATGTCTTTGATGGTAAGAAGCTGGCAAACCAGCCATCCTTTACGCTGTCTCTAACGCCAAGCTATCGTACAGAACTGGATAATGGGATGCGTTTCAGCTCCAGTGCCCGTATCAATCACACGGGTGCCCAGTACGCTGATTCGGCAAATGTTCAGAAAGTTCCAGCTAACACTACTGTAAATCTGACCTTCGGTTTGTCAAAAGATGCATGGTCTGGAAGTTTCTATATCGAAAATCTGTTTGATGATCGTTCCATCACCGATGCCAACTTTACCGATGCAGCCACCTACCTGGGACGTTACCCGGATGCTGATCTGGATCCCACTCTGTATTTCAATGATAACGGTACCGATTACGCTTCAATGAGCTACCGTATCAACGAAGGCCGTAGCTATGGATTGCGATTGAATTACAACTTCTAAGCACTGTTGGAAGACACAAAAAAGCCGGGCATATGCCCGGCTTTTTTGTGTCGAATTGAAAACCTAGGGAAGGATATTGCCCAGATTAATCAGCTGGGTTTCCCCGCTGTGATCATCGACACCGTCGTTGTCGTTGACTATCCAGACATCCCCGTCAACAACAGCCACACCTTCCTGTTTCTCGTTAATCAATCCGCCTGGTGCAGACAGATCATCCAGCAGGTCACGTACCAGGGTTTTGACAATGGGATCGCCGTCGTTAAGTCCGGTCAGATCAAAGGTGTAAAGACGTTTGATGCGTGCATCCGGACCGCCTTGCTTGTCGCGTTCCAGAACCAGGAATTCACCACCACCCAAAGAGGTAAGTTCCGAAAGACCAATCCAGTCACCGGCGTTTGGCGTAGTACTTGCGTCCAGAGGATAAATGAAGAACTCCCAGTTATCGGTGTCCGGATCGTAGTGACCAATACGTGCGTCGGTACCATCTGTATCACCCAACCCTGTCCAGGCGCGCTGAAAAGCAACATAGACATCGTCGTTGTAGATAGCTACCCCTTCAAAACCATTGCTGCGTTGGCCAGCGTTGATAGCCGGATCCAGTTCGATAACTTCCGAGATAGTCCCGTCCAGTTCAACTACCGCGAGGAAGTTGGGTTTGGACACTGAACCGGCGTTGCCGCCACCTTCAGAAGCAACCACAAAGCTTTCCAGATTGCCGTTGCTATCGGTAATCACATCGATACCTTCGAGATCCAGATTGACAGTATCATCGGCATTAACCAAAGCGTCGCGTTCGGCGGCTACAAAATCGGCGTCGATAGTCATGCCTTTGATGGCATCGTCGCTGTCATTCAAATAAATTTCCTCGACGATAACAGCAGGTTGTGAACTGATATCAATTTTGAAAATGCGACTTTCGGCGTAAAAACTGTCCAGTACGGCCCAAAGTACACCGCTGTCTTTCGGGTCGGCGGCCAGACCGGATATTGCGCCCCAGGGAATAGGTGTGCCATCCACGCGATCGGTGGACATCAGAGTCGGGTAGTTTGCCGATCCATTGGTGTAGTTATAGATATTAACTACAGAGCGGAAAATACTACTGCGATCATCTTCTTCGCTGGCAACCACAAGCAGGTTACGTGACGGAATTGCCAGACCACCTTCAGGCCCGAGTGCCGCGGGAAGAGTTTGCTTGTAGACCGGTTTGGTCGGGTCGGCAACGTCAAATACAAATACCAGACTGGAACGTTCGGAGTTTACAAACAGATAGCGGTTGTCACCGAACACACCCATTTCGATGTTCTCCGGTTCGTTACCCTTGTTCTCGGAGCGGGCGTCCGGGTAGTGGCCAAAACGAACGGCCAGATGATCCAGCATATTGCCAGAGCTATAAACTATATCGCCATCGGTATTAAATACGGTAAATCCACGGCTGCCACCGTCCAGATCCCCTTCATCGGCTGTAGCAAGATACCGGGTGTTTATCCAGGCAACGCCGTCGGGTTCACGTGGAATGTCGCTGTCGGAACCGTCCAGAGAAATAACCGCCGGATCTTCTTCCACAGTGTCAATTTGTGTCAGATCCACTGTGCCGGCGCTGAAGTGGTTGGTAATCTCACCGCTGGCAAGATCAACCAGAATAATATGGTTGTTTTCCTGAAGGGTAACAACCGCGATATTGTCTTCGTTGATGTCAACAAATTCGGGTTCGGGGTCCGTCGGGAACAGATCGGCTATTCCAGTCAAATCCAGAGTGCTGGTTGTCCAGTTGGTTGGATCGGCATCAGATGAGTCAACTATAACCAGTGTTCCGGCGGGTAGTTGGGGTGGGGCACCATCCCCCAGATCTTCGTCGCGTTCGTTTTCGATTACCACAGCAATATAGTTACCGTCCGGGCTGGCGGCGATTGAATCGGGTTGGCCTCCAACATCAATTGAAGTTACGGCTGTTTGCGAAGGAATATCGATAACGTCCAGAGTGCCGGAAGTAAGGATAAAGTCCGCTGATGTGTTTACGCCAACCAAGGCGTTATCGCCCATTACTGTAACCGATGTGGGTTCACCAGCCAGAGCAAAAGTACCATCGGCAACCGGAGTTGAAGGATCTGTGATGTCTACAAAACCTATGACCTCACGTGGGCTGTCGGAATACACCAAAGTCATACCATCGGTACTTACAGCAACGATTTCAGCCGCAGTTGTTGTGTCGTCATCACAGGCGGCATCAATTTGTGAACAGACGGGAAAAGAAGCAATACGGTTAAAATTACGACTGGTGTTAAGAGATGCGGCATTACAAAGATATTCAGTATCTGTGATTTCGTCAGTATCCAGAATGCCATCCTCGTCGGTGTCCAATCCCGAATCAAAGCGGGTGCCGCCGTTAAAACAGCTGCTGTCGCCACTTAACAAAAGTGTTTGATTAATCAGGCTGTCAAGTGCGTCCGCTCCATCGGCACCATCGGTGCCGTTTCGTCCGTCATCACCACCACAGGCGGCAAGGGTAAGACAGATACTCCCGGTAAAAAAAACGGGCGTGAATTTGGGTTTGAATATCATGAAAAGTTCCTCCGAGTAGAACCGAAGAAACTAGGGGTAAATGATGAAACGCCCGTGATGGAATGATTGCTCTGGGGTGAAATTACCGTGACATTGGTATTAAGCGGAAATTAAAAAAACATATGGTTTGTGGCGGCAAGAGTGTAAGTGGAGGCATCACACTAGGGTTTCATGTCTCTGAACCGTCTTTTTATTAAGAGTCGTGAAGAATTCGATCGCAGTGTGTGATCCTTCTTCTATACTGGCTTTGCATCGCTTTATAAATGGATGTCTAAACTTTTTGGGGGTATGAATATGAAACTAGGTTCTTCAGTAGCAATGGGAATTGCCTGTGCCGTGTTGGCGGGGTCGGCAATGGC
>JBFHKI010000084.1:0-7999 GCA_041595415.1 Pseudomonadales bacterium
CAAATCTCCGGCCGAAATGTCTGGATCAGAAGAGTCCGCCGACCACGGTCATTAATGAAAGCTCTCTGCCGGCCCGATAGAAATTTCTCTATTGGGCCAAGAGCTGCTCCATTTTTGGCAGGCCAAATCTTTAGACCATTCACGGGAGATCTCTATGTTTGCATTAAAGATGAAATTACCCCTGTTTCTTTTGCTTGCTTTGCCGTTTACAACTGCAAGTTCAGCGAGTGAACTAACCGAGACTGCAAGTCTCGAGGGCTCTGTTGGTTTTCCCAATAGCGCAACATTAGATGTTTATAAAACAGCAACCTGTGGTTGTTGCACTGGCTGGGTTGAGCATGCAGAGCTTGCGGGCCTAAGCACAACAACTCATCACCCTGACAACCTCAACGAAATAAAAGAAAGTTTCGGTATATCACCACGTGTTCAGTCATGTCATACCTCTGTATCACAGGATGGATATGTATTTGAGGGGCACATTCCTGCTCGTTATATCCAAGAGTTTTTGGCTGCGCCTCCAGAAGATGCGCTTGGATTAGCAGTTCCTGGGATGCCTCTTGGTAGCCCCGGTATGGAGGTGGGAAATAAGTTTACGCCCTACGAAGTTCTGCTGCTGAAGTCTGATGGAGCCACTGAGGTTTATGTTCAGGTGACAAACGCTGCTTCACAACAGATTTCGGGTTCTGCACAGTGAGGGTCTTCCGTTGCAGCTAACAGGTTGGGAGCTCGCTCTGATTGCGTGCAAGTTTTTCGCTTATACGGGCGTTGCCGCCAGTGTGGGGGGGCCGCTGACCGCCTTGCTCCAACGGAACAGCGAAATTTTTCTTCAGTCAATCCGGCGTTACGTACTGTACGGGGGGATTTTTGGCTTCGTCGCATCTATTTTAGGGTTTTATCTTCAGGTGGGATTGTTGGCGGAAGACGGTTTGTCGGGGGTCCTTAGCCCACTCTATCGCGAAATACTCTGGTCGTCCTCTGTCGGTGACTCAACCTTTGCGCGAATTGCCGGCTTTGCGATGGTTGTCGTCAGTCTCTTGGTCGCTACTCATAGATGGGAAGCGGCGGGATTTTTTATCGGCGCAGTACGCAATCTGATTGCTGCCTCGACCTATCTTTTGGCCTGTGTCTGGTTGTTGTACTCATTTACTCCGGTAGGGCATACAGCGGTGCTCCACTGGACATGGTGTCTCACCCTCGCGTTGCACGTGTTCTTGGTTGCCTGGTGGCTTGGATCGCTCTGGCCTCTGTTCCTGATCTGTAAGTTACTTCCTGCCGACCAACTTTATGGGGTTATGCATAGGTTTGGACGAATGGCCTCAGTCTTTGTAGCTGTGCTCATCGCCGGCGGAGCTGCCGTTGCACTTCAGTTGTTTGGCTCTCCCTCAGAGCTGATATCGACGAATTATGGTCGAGCGTTTTTAGCGAAGCTCACTTTTGTTGTGGGTATGCTGCTTTTGGCCTTGCACCATAAAAAGCGACTCGTTCCGGCTCTATTGCAATCAAAAGAAGGGGCTTTCCGGCTAAAAAGATCGATTGGATTTGAAATGTTGATTGGCGTCGCAGTACTGATTGTCACAGCATTTTTGACAACTTCAGTTGGGCCCGAGCATGGGATGTAGCAAGTTTAGACAGCGCTTGACCTGTGTCCTGCACACAGGTGTAGCCTTGGATCGAATGGCTGAGACCCATGTCTTTGTCCCGTTTGAGAAGACTAAAGAGAGTCAACTATGCAAGTAAGCGAGATCGCAGAACAAACCCAAACGACGGTGGATACCATTCGCTTTTATAGCCGAATAGGCTATTTGAGACCGAAAAAAGACCCAACGAATGGGTATCGCATTTATGGCGAGACTGATGCTGTGCACATGCGATTTATTCTAAGTGCTCGCCATCTTGGATTTTCAGTCAACGATGTTGGTCAGTTGCTTAGACACGCCAGTGCCGGCGAGTCTCCCTGCCCTGTGGCACGCGACATAGTTAAAAAACGATTGGAAGAGACCGAGCAGAGTTTTAATGAAATGTTGTTATTGAGAAAACGCCTAATAAGTGCAGTCGAGTCGTGGGAATCCAAGCCTGATCTTGCTCCTACTGGCGAGATGATCTGCCACCTAATCCAAGAATTCGCACCAGCGCCAACTTCCGAACATAAGGGAGAATCACTATGAGCAAATCAACTAATTCAGAGCATTGGTTCCATATACAGGGGAACCATTGCGGCGGTTGTAAGAAAAAAATTGAGAAGGTTCTGGGTGACCTTGAGGACATAAGCGAGGTCGATATGACGCTCCAAAACAATCGACTCCGTGTAATCGGAGACTTGACGCCGGAAGAAATCATATCGGCGTTAGAGAAAGTCGGATTTATAGGTCATTCGATAGGTAGTGGGGTTCGAGGCTAATGAGAGAAGCTCACCAACAAGAATTACTTATAGAGGGTGCAGGCTGCGCCAGCTGCGTCGGAAAAATTGAAGCTGCATTGAAGGCAGTAGATGGAGTCGAGCGGGCCGAAATGAATTTTGCGCAGCGCACAGTTTCTGTCGATGGCAACGCGTCAATGGATCTGTTAATGGCTGCGGTGGAAAAAGCCGGTTACAACGCAAAACCGATGAATGCCAAAAATGAAGAAGGGGTTCTCGATGAAAAAGAGAGGGCAGATCATGCCTATTACAAGCGCCTGATCCGAGAGACGGCCATCGCCTTGACGCTGGGTATACCACTAATGGTCTACAGCCTCTTTGCCGGTGAAATGACGATCACGACACAAACTGAGCAGGGGGTGTGGTTGGTTATCGGTGTGGTTACCGGTGTTGTCCTTTATATCTCCGGAAAGCACTTCTTTGTTGGCGCTTGGAATTCGTTTCGCAACCATTCTGCCAACATGGATACCTTAATAGCTCTAGGTACCGGAACTGCTTGGGTTTATTCGATGGTAGTTGTTCTGTTGCCCTGGGCGGTGCCAGAACTTGCAAGGCATGTCTATTTTGAAGCGACCGCCATGATTATTGGCTTGATCGATTTAGGTTTGGCACTTGAACTTAAAGCTCGCGGTCGAACCTCTCTGGCGATCAAGCGCCTGATCGGCCTACAGGCACAAACAGCAAGCGTGATACGTGATGGAGTCGAAGTGGATATCGCCATTGATCAGGTCCTTGCAGAGGATATTGTGCGTGTCCGACCGGGAGAACGAATACCCGTCGATGGATTAATCACCGAAGGCCATACCAGTATTGATGAGTCCATGTTGACTGGTGAGCCAATGCCGGTTGAGAAGCAGCTAGATGATGAGGTGGTGGCAGGAACCATCAATCAGACCGGCTCCATTATGTTTCGGGCTACGCGCGTCGGTAAAGATACTGCGCTGGCGCAAATCATCAATATGGTGAAGCGTGCGCAGAATTCCAAACCCCCAATTGGCCGCCTCGCAGATGTCATTTCTTCCTATTTCGTGCCGGTGGTCATGATTATTGCGGTAGTAAGTGCATTGGTTTGGCTCAACTTTGGACCTCACCCGGCAGTGGCCTTAGCTATCGTGTCGGCGACAACTGTATTGATTATCGCCTGTCCGTGCGCTCTTGGATTGGCCACACCTATGTCGGTAATGGTGGGCGTGGGCAAGGCTGCTGAGGCCGGTGTCCTGATTCGCAACGGCGAAGCCCTTCAGACCGCATCAAAAATAACAGCGATGATTCTGGATAAAACTGGAACCATTACTGCTGGGCGACCCAAAGTCACGGATATTGTCCCGTCAGGCCAATTTCAGGAAGCTGAAATACTGCGCCTAGCCGCAAGTCTGGAGATGGGGTCAGAGCACCCGTTAGCCTTATCCATCGTTGAATCCGCACAAGAATTGAATCTAAATCTGGAGAAAGCCGAAGAATTTAACGCTATTACCGGGCATGGAGTCGAAGCGGTGGTAGGAGGAAAGCAACTGTTATTCGGGAATGCAAAATTGATGCGTGATCGGAAAATTGAGCTGCACAACTATCAAGATCAGGCTCAGCTATTTGCCGCTGAAGCAAAAACACCCATGTACTTTGCTGTCGATGGCGAGTTTGCTGGACTCATCGCCGTTGCGGATCCCATCAAAGAAGATGCCATTGAGGCCATCAAACGCCTGCAGCACAGTGGTATACGGGTTGTCATGCTTACCGGAGATAACGCAAATACCGCCAAGGCGGTTGCCGAAAAAGTCGGAATCACCGAAGTGTTTGCCGAGGTTCTGCCAGACCAAAAAGCTGAAAAAGTGGCTGCATTGCAGGCCGAAGGCGAGGTGGTGGGTATGACTGGTGACGGTATTAACGATGCGCCCGCACTTGCCTTAGCCAATGTAGGTTTTGCCATTGGCACTGGAACCGATGTCGCCATTGAAAGTGCTGACATCACCCTAATGAGAGGCTCTTTGCACGGGCTTGCCGATGCCATTGCGGTTAGCAAGGCAACCTTACGTAACATCAAACAAAACTTGTTTGGTGCCTTTATCTATAACGCCGCCGGCATTCCCTTCGCTGCGGGCGTGCTTTACCCCTTTTTTGGTTTGTTGCTCAGTCCGGTGATCGCCGGTGCGGCAATGGCTTTTTCGTCCCTAACCGTGGTCACCAATGCCAATCGGTTGCGCTTATTTAAAGCCGAAAATCATTAGGAGTTCGTCTTATGTTCATTATCAACTTACTGGGAATCGCGTTGATCGGATTTATCGTCTGGTGGTTCTGGCTTTATAGAAGCAAGGACGCCGTCGCCGTTACCGAAAATCTTAGCATTCGAGTTGAAAACGGTGTTTATCAGCCCACTCGAATAGAGATTCAGGCAAATCAGGCGTCGACGTTGCATTTCTTGCGTGTCGATGAAACACCCTGTGCTGGACAAGTGATTTTCCCCGACTTGGAAATCAGTGAAGACCTACCGCTCAATAAAGTCTTTTCTGTTGAGCTACCGGCTCTGGCTCCGGGCGAGTACGACTTTCATTGCCAGATGCAGATGTATCGCGGTGTTGTCATTGCCAAATAACCAATCAATTCACTTATTGAGGTGATATATGGAAAATAAACAACCGTCTTTTTGGAGATCGTCCAGAGGCTTGGCCGCGCTTGGGCTGATTGGCGTTGCAACCTATGTTCTCTTTGTAGAGCACGGAGAGCATATAGCTCCTTGGATTCCGTATCTGATTCTATTGTTGTGCCCTTTGATGCATATATTTATGCACGGCGGGCATGGAGGTCATGGGGATCACTCAGGACACTCCGGACAAGATAAGAATAGGAATCGTCTGCAAAATTACCCCGATATCCAGACTAGCGGTATGACTGACAAAGACTACCTTGAGGGTGCCAGTCCAAGCGGTTCCGAACTGAACAAGGAAGAGGGGTAGTCATGCACGGAGAGACTGGATACGGCTTGTGGATGTTGGTTATCTTTAACTCGGCAATTTTTATCTTTTTTGCCTTCAGCTTTATCAAACCAAAAACACAAATGGACTGGCGTAGCTTGGGGGCATTCTCTGCCTTTATCGTAGCCTTGTTTACCGAGATGTACGGTTTTCCATTGACCATCTACTTCTTGTCGGGATGGCTAACGGAAAGATACCCCGGCATCGATTTCCTGTCTCACGACAATGGGCATTTGCTGCATACCATTCTAGGGTTTGAAGGGAACCCTCATTTTGATCCGCTTCATATTGCTAGCAACGTCGTTATAGTGCTCGGGTTCTTCCTGTTGTCGTCGGCTTGGGCTGTTTTGCACCGAGCACAAAGCCGAGGAGAGCTCGCGCAAACGGGCTGGTACGCACGTTGTCGTCATCCTCAGTATCTTGCCTTCATTCTGATTATGTTCGGCTTCTTGATTCAATGGCCAACAATTCCAACCCTGGTCATGTTCCCAATTCTGGTTGTGGTCTATATCCGTTTGGCAAAACGAGAAGAAAAGATGGCATTGCGGGAATTTGGTGATGAATACATTCGCTATCGCGAGCAAACACCGAGCTGGATTCCAAGGTTTGGCTCAAACCCTCACAGTGAAAATATCTATTAAGGAGCACAACATGGCACTGAAAACCTTAGGGGAAATTGTTAGTTGGACGCGTGATTTTCACCAGCATTTATCGGAGTGTATGCAGCATTGCCAGAATGAAAATGAGAATGCCAGGGCCCAGATGCTGCTGACCTACTTATCTGCGCACGAAGCACGGCTTAGTGAGGTGGTATCTGGGTTTGAAAAACTTGGTCGACACAAGGTGCTACAAACATGGACCAATGAGTATTTGGCTCTGCATCCTATCGTTGCCCGAAAACTCTGTAACGAGCCCTACGCAAAAATGCTGTCTGACGATATTGTCGATGAAATCCTCGGTCAGCATGAGGGAGTCATTGAACTATATCGTTTTCTGGAGACTAGAGCGGATACAAAATCGACGCAAAAACTCATGAAGTCTCTGCGAGAACTGGAGGAAAGTGAAGTCAGGGTGATGATGCAAGCTATCAATCGATTTGCGGATATGTAGGTCTCCTGAGTTCGGCCTATTAGATCCACAAATATTGGAATAAAAAGAGAAGATATCTATGCAGGAATATAAAGAAAATAGCCTGTCCCTGATGGGCGCCATTTCGATGGGGACGGGTGTCATGATTGGCGCCGGTATCTTTGCACTTACTGGTCAAATGGCGGAACTCTCTGGCTACTGGTTCCCTTTAGCTTTTCTTTCTGCCGCAGTGGTTACCGCCTTTAGTGCCTATTCTTATATAAAGCTGTCAAACGCCTTTCCTTCGGCTGGCGGTATTGGTATGTACCTTTACAAAGCCTATGGCAGCACCACCTACACGGCCTTTTTTGCGCTATTGATGTATTTTTCCATGGTCATCAATGAGAGTCTGGTTGCCCGAACTTTCGGGACCTATGCGCTGAGACTGTTTGATATCGATGAATCGAGCTTTCTCACCCCTCTACTGGGCGTTGTATTGCTTATTTTTGCGTTTCTATTGAACTTGTCCGGCAACAAGTCCATCGGAAGTTTCTCCACTTTTATGGCCGCATTGAAAGTATTCGGCATTGCCGTGTTTGCCTTTGCTGGGCTCTATGTAATGGGAGATTCAGGTTCTTCTGCCTCTGTAAATGACCCGGGATTTAGTATATCCGGATTTGTCGGCGCAACCGCGCTCGGCATTCTTGCCTACAAGGGCTTTACGACCATCACCAACAGCGGCGGCGAACTGGTGAATGCAGACGAGAATGTCGGGCGCGCCATCATGGCCTCCATTGCAACTTGCGTTGTTCTCTACTTACTGGTGGCTTTTGCCGTCCAAGGCAACTTGTCGCTCGACGGGATTATCTCCGCAAAAAACTATTCTCTCGCTGAAGCAGCGCGGCCTGCTCTCGGTGAGCTGGGGATGATACTGACGGTTATTCTGGCCATTGTTGCGACCATATCGGGAGTGATCGCCAGCATGTTCGCTGTTTCGAGAATGCTTGCCATGCTCACAGATATGGAATTGGTGCCACACAAGCATTTTGGTATGCCGGGAGACATTCAAAAACATACCTTGGTATACACCGTGGTGATTGCTATTTTGTTAACGGTTTTTATGGATCTTAGCCGCATCGCTTCAATGGGAGCGATCTTTTATTTGATCATGGACTTGGCTGTTCATTGGGGAGTATTGAGAAAGCTTCGCGATGAATTGGACGTTAAAGCCTGGGTGGTTGTCACCGCCATGATTCTGGATCTCGTGGTACTTATAGTATTTATTCTGATCAAAGTGCAATCAGACAGCTTTGTTGTCTGGGTTTCTCTTATTGGCATGTTGCTTATCTTCGCTATCGAGCGCCTGTTTCTTCGATCCAATCAAGCTCACCATCCCCATCACTAAGGAGATTTACATGAAAATTGATACTGGCCTATTTGTTATTTCCGCTGTTATATCAACGATGGTTCTCTGGGTTATTTGCAGCTTGATCGTTCTGACCATGAGTTTTCGTCGGGGTCGTTTCCAACAAGCTGCTATCAGGTGATA
>JBFHKI010000085.1:0-7958 GCA_041595415.1 Pseudomonadales bacterium
ACCAAGGAAATAGGCCTCTATGGAGGTACTCTGGCTATAACCGATGACCGCAGTAAGGTAACGGCCTATAGTGCTACAACCGGTGAAATTATCTGGGAATCGGAACAGTTGTTGAACCGAGAAGTGATCGGGCCGGTTGTCCATGACCTGGTGGTAGCAGTGGCAGATTTTGAAGGTTATGTACATCTGTTTCGACGCAATACCGGTGCCATGGTGGGGCGGGTAAGAGTCAGTCGGGATGCGGTTAAATCTCC
The DNA here is from genome assembly GCA_041595415.1 of Pseudomonadales bacterium. Classification (GTDB taxonomy): domain Bacteria; phylum Pseudomonadota; class Gammaproteobacteria; order Pseudomonadales; family GM7GCV1; genus JABJGI01. The sequence goes on from JBFHKI010000085.1 coordinate 255, forward strand.
TATGGTTCCAATCGAGAACGGCTTTCTGGTTTTGGACGACTCGGGTCGCCTTACCGCACTTCGTATCGATGAATAGCTAGTTTTTTAATGGCCTGCATAATTGCGGGCTTTTTCTTTTTTCAGCGCTATGTCGCAGAATGTTCCTATGAATCCTACCTTCGCTCTTGTCGGTCGTCCAAATGTCGGGAAATCGACCCTTTTTAATCGGCTCACCCATAGCCGAGACGCGTTGGTGGCCGACTTACCGGGTTTAACCCGTGATCGGAAATACGGTAAAGCCAGCTTTGAAGACCGAAGCTTTGTCGTTATTGACACTGGAGGGATCAGTGGGGAAGAAGAGGGGATTGACCTGGAAATGGCCGGTCAATCCCTGCTCGCTATCGACGAGGCCGATGAGGTTCTCTTTCTGGTAGATGCCCGTGCCGGCCTTACCCCAGCCGATCAACATATCGCCAACTTGCTACGCCGCAAAAATATTCGTGTACACCTCTTGGTAAATAAAATTGACGGTATACAAGAAGAGGTGGGTACCGGTGAATTTTTTGGTTTGGGTTTCGGTGAGCCTTATGCCATTAGTGCCAGTCAGGGACGTGGCATCAACCAGTTGTTGCAACACTTGCTTCCAGCTGAGGAACTCGAACCTCTCTCTGAGGAAGACCAGAATCGCTATGTCTACGATGATGAAGATTTACAAGGTCAGAGCTCTATTGATACCGGCGAGACAGACCCTGAAGCGGGTGAAGAAGCCATCCGTATTGCCGTTGTGGGCCGCCCCAACGTTGGAAAATCAACTCTGGTCAACCGTATGCTCGGTGAGGAAAGGGTAATCGTTTTTGATATGCCCGGTACTACCAGGGATTCTATCTATATCGATTACGAACGTGAGGGAAAAAAATATACCCTTATCGATACGGCAGGCGTGCGCCGTCGCAAAAACGTGAAGGAAGCAGTTGAGAAATTCTCCATTGTCAAAACACTGAATGCTATCAACGATGCCCAAGTGGTTATTCTGCTGTTTGATGGCCGCGAAGGCCTGGTTGATCAGGATCTACATCTGCTGGGGTACGCTATTGAGTCCGGCCGAGCTCTGGTGGTTGCAGTCAACAAATGGGATGGTTTGCAGGATAGTGAGCGCGAGTGGATTCGCGGCCAGTTGGATAGACGCCTTCGGTTTGTCGACTATGCGGATATCCACTATATCTCGGCACTGCACGGCTCCGGGGTTGGAAAACTCTACGATTCCATTGAACGCGCCTACCTGAGCGCAACTGAAACCCTGAGTACCAATCGATTAACTCGTATTCTGGAGGATGCTGTCAAGGATCACCCCCCACCTCTGGTTCGGGGACGTCGAATCAAGCTGCGTTACGCACATGCCGGTGGCAAAAATCCGCCTTCAATTATTATTCACGGCAATTCGGTTGCGGATGTACCCAATCACTATGTTCGCTATCTGCAGAAAACCTTTCGCAAGGTTCTGGATTTACAGGGGACTCCGCTACGCATTGAATTCAGGGGGGGTGAAAACCCCTATGCAGGCAAGAAAAATGTGCTCACTGCTCGACAGATTTCCAAAAAGAGACGTCTTATGAAACACGTCAAGAAGAAGCGCTAGAAGCGCAAATATTCCTCGCTGAAATCCTGCTAAAATTCCGTCAAACTGAATTAAATCCTCTCCGGTAGGCGGGCTCATGGACTTTAACGAACTCTCGACGCTCTTGGCGATGACCCTGGGTGTTTCCTGGGCCAGTGGAATCAACCTCTACGCCGCCGTATTGGCATTGGGGCTGGCAGGTGCAACAGGACACGCGGTATTGCCTGAAGAGCTACAGGTGCTGCAATCTCCGGTGGTAATAGCAGCTGCCGCCATCATGTATTGCGTCGAGTTTTTTGCCGACAAAGTGCCCGGCGTTGATACCGGTTGGGATGCCATTCATACCTTTATCCGCTTGCCTGCTGGCGCATTGTTGGCTGCCGGCATGGTGTCTGACCTTGGTATGGGTGCCGAGATAGCCGCTGCGCTGGTTGGTGGCAGTATTGCAGCAGGCACGCATGCGACCAAAGCCGGTTCCAGGGCTCTGATCAACACTTCGCCGGAACCTTTCAGTAACTGGACTGCTTCGGTTACCGAGGATGTTGCCGTTTTTGCCGGGGTTTGGGCCATGATTAACCACCCATGGGTATTTATCGGCCTGTTGATTCTTTTTATTCTGTTTATGATCTGGATACTGCCAAAAATTTGGCGCGGTATCCGAATGTTGTTGCGTAAGATTCGTGGCAAGAAAGTACCTGAGGAAGAGCCTGTGGAAGATGTTCCACCGGGTTCGGGCCAAGCCGACCTGACAACCGAGATCAAGCCGGACGGATGACAGAAGAACTTCTTACAGCTTTGCGCAAGTCAGCTATGAACTATTTGGGGCGGCGGGAATACTCGGTTTTTGAGCTCCAGCAAAAGCTGTTGAGCCGGTTTGACGAAGCCAGTGATGATCAGGTTGCCCAAGTAATTGATCGCCTGAAAGATCAAGGGCTTCAATCTGATGAGCGTTTCGCCGATATGTTTGTGCGCAGCCGAATAAATCGCGGTAAAGGCCCGAGCCTCATACGTCGTGAGCTGGAGCAGCAAAATCTGTCTTCTGCGATTACGGAAAAAGCTCTGGCGCAAAATCAGATGGATTGGCTGGAAATGGCTTTGCGGCAACTGCAGAAAAAATACTACCCGAAGGATATGGCTGAATATGCCAAGCGCGCCAAAGCCATGAATTTTCTCTATCGCCGCGGATTTGACGGCGATATCGCCGCGAGAGCGCTGGATATATTTAAAGCGCAAACAGAGGAACCCTGAAAATGTTTTTGAGTGCTTTAAACAATTGTTTGTTGGTTGCACTTTTGGGTCTGCTAACTGGACCACTGTACGCCTTTGACTTGCACGGGGAATGGATCGAAGGTGGCATGATTGTGGGCAATACCCAGGCTGGCGCCAAGGTCTTTTTCAAAGGTGAGGAGGTCAAGGTTTCCGATAATGGGCTTTTTGTTCTCGGCCTGCATCGCGATGAAGATGAACCTGTAGTTTTGCGCATCGAGCAGCCCGATGGACAGGTGGAGGAGCAGAGCTTTGCCGTCGAGCAAAGACAATACGACATCCAGAGTGTTGAAGGCATTGCCCGTAATATAATGGAACCCAGCAAGGAAGATCAGGAACGTATCTGGTCAGATTATTTGATGACTACCGAAGCCCGGAAAATCCGCAGTGATCTGGAGACCTTCCTTTCGGACTTTGATTGGCCGGTTCGTGGACCTATTTCCGGCGTGTACGGCAGCCAACGTATATACAACGGCGTACCAGGTACCCCTCATTATGGTTTGGATATAGCTGTTCCTACCGGGACTCCTGTTGTAGCCCCGGCAGCTGGACGAATCATTCTGGTGAATGACGATATGTTTTATTCGGGTGGCACCATCATGCTGGATCATGGCCACGGCGTTTCCTCTTCATTTTTACACCTGAGTAAAACTTTGGTTGAAGTCGGAGACTGGGTGGAGCAGGGTGATTTGATCGCCGAGGTAGGAGCAACTGGAAGGGTAACCGGGCCCCATCTGGATTGGCGTATGAACTGGGGCGATTCCCGTATAGACCCCGAATTGCTTCTGCGCGCCTCTGGGGCCTGGGACAGTGAGCAATGTGCCCAGTGTTGATTCACTCTGCGCATGGAGTTTAGGCCTTTGATAGCTTAAACTTCGCGCCACAAAATTGAGTCAATACAACCACAAATGTTAGACAAAAAACTTCTCGGCATATTGGTTTGCCCGGTAACCAAAACTACCCTGAACTACGACATGCAGGCTCAGGAATTGATTTCAACCGCGGCAGGTCTGGCCTATCCGATTCGTGACGGTATTCCGGTACTACTGGAATCCGAAGCACGCAACTTGTCGGCCGAAGAAGTTTTGTCCATCAAAAAGAAGTACCGTTCCTGATGAGCCAGTTCAAGGCGCCTGAAGGTCCAAGTATTTTTTCCCGCATTCTGGCTGGAGAGATTCCTTCGGAAATTCTCTATCAGGACGATCAATGTTTTGTTATTGCCGATATTGCTCCACGCGCACCGGTGCATTTGTTGGTCATACCCAAGCAGCAGATCACTCGCCTGGTCGACGCAGAGCCCACTCATCAAACTCTGCTTGGGCATTTGATGCTGGTAGCTGGCAGGATGGCTCGTGATTATGGAATAGATGACGCATTCCGCCTGATCGTCAATAACGGTGAGGGAGCGGGGCAAACCGTATTCCATTTGCATTTACATGTGATGGGAAATAAAAAATTCAATGAAGCGGATATGCAGGATTGATTGGTTCTCAGCCCTCGTCTCGCGTTTAATCCAGAACAAAGTTAAGAAGGTTTTCAGATAGATCTATGAAGAGTTCGGAAGTTCGTCAGGCGTTTCTCAATTATTTTGCCGAGCAGGGCCATACTCTGGTGCCCAGCAGTTCACTGGTGCCGGGTAACGATCCGACTCTGTTGTTTACCAACGCGGGAATGGTGCAGTTCAAAGACACCTTTCTCGGCACTGATTCGCGCCCCTATACTCGAGCCGCTTCCAGCCAGCGCTGTCTTAGAGCCGGCGGCAAACACAATGATCTTGAAAATGTCGGTTATACCGCTCGACACCATACCTTTTTTGAAATGCTCGGTAATTTCAGCTTTGGCGACTATTTTAAAGAAGATGCCATCAAATTTGCTTGGCAGTTTCTGACCGAGGTTCTGAAGTTACCTGAGGAAAAACTCTGGGTTACGGTTCATGTTTCTGACGATGAAGCCGCCAACATCTGGATTGAGCAAATGGGAGTTAGTCCCGAGCGGTTTTCGCGATTGGACGAGGATAACTTTTGGCAGATGGGAGACACCGGCCCCTGTGGCCCCAGTTCGGAAATTTTTTACGATCATGGTGAAGGTGTTACAGGGGGACCACCCGGCAGTCCGGATGACGATGGTGACCGTTATATCGAGATATGGAATCTGGTCTTTATGCAATATGAGCGCCAGATCAGTGGTGAACTGAAGCCATTGCCAAACCCTTCGATCGATACCGGTATGGGGTTGGAACGTATCGCCGCTGTTATGCAGGGCGTTCACAACAACTATGATATTGACCTCTTTCAGGGGTTGATTACTGATGCCTCAAAGATTGTGGGTTGTGAAGATCTGTCCAATCAGTCACTCCGGGTTATCGCCGATCATATTCGTTCCTGTGCCTTTCTGGTGCTGGATGACGTTTTGCCTTCCAACGAGGGTCGTGGTTACGTATTGCGGCGAATTATCCGCAGAGCGCTGCGACACGGAAGCAAGCTGGGGGCGACAGAGCCCTTCTTTTACAAGCTTGTGGCTTCACTGGTGCGTGAAATGGGCGAAGCTTACCCGGATCTGAAAAGCAAACAAAAGAGCATTGAAAAGGCGCTGTTGGCTGAAGAAGAACAGTTTGCCCGTACTCTGGATAAAGGTCTCGAGGTTCTGGAGGCAGCGGTTGCCAGCCTGGATAGCAATGTTATTCCCGGTGAGGTGGTTTTCAAACTTCACGACACCTATGGTTTTCCGACAGATTTGACCAACGATATCGCCCGCGAGCGTAATCTGGAACTGGATCTTGAAGGTTATGAAAAAAGAATGGCCGAGCAGAAGCAGCGTGCCCGTGCCGCCAGTCAGTTTGCTGTGGATTACACAGATAAGATCGATGTACAGGGGAGTACCGAGTTTGCCGGCTATCAGGGTACCAGTGCGACTGACAAGGTTCTGGCTTTGCTGTCGGGTGGTGATTCTTTACAGACTCTGTCCGAAGGGGTTGAGGCCGTAGTGGTGCTGGATCGTACCGCGTTTTATGCCGAGTCCGGAGGTCAGGTTGGTGATATTGGATTGCTGATAGCGGAAAACACTGTTTTTCAGGTTGAAGACTGCACCAAGTCGGGTAATGTTCACCTTCATTTGGGTCGCCTGCTCAAAGGTAGTCTGAGCCTGGGCGAGGAAGTAACCAGCAGTGTGGATGATCAACTGCGTGCGGCAACTGCCTTGAATCACAGCGCAACCCATCTGCTACATGCGACCCTGCGCAAGGTTCTGGGCGAACATATAACCCAGAAGGGTTCCCTGGTTGACGCCGAGCGACTGCGTTTCGATTTCTCCCACGGTGAAGCCATAAGCGCCGAACAGCTCTCGCGTATTGAAGAGTTGGTAAACGAACAGATACGTAAGAACAGCGCAGTAAATACTCGGGAAATGGACCTTGAATCGGCTCGAGAGAATGGAGCTATGATGCTGTTTGGTGAAAAGTACGGCGACAGGGTTCGTGTACTTTCTATGGGAGAGGGCTTTTCGGTAGAGCTTTGCGGCGGGACTCATGCCGAGCGCACAGGGGATATCGGCCTGTTCAGGATTATCTCCGAGAGCGGCGTCGCAGCAGGAGTTCGCCGTATTGAGGCGATTACCGGTGCAACCGCCGTGGCTTTTTCCAAGCAGCAGGAAAATCAGCTGGACCAGATGGCCGCATTACTTAAATCCGATCGCGCCAGCCTGGTGGGCAAGCTGGAAACGACGCTCAAACAAAACCGCCAGATGGCAAAAGAGCTAGATGAGCTACGTCTTAAGTTGGCCAACAGCTCAGGTTCGGACTTGTCCGACAAGGCGATTGTGGTTGCAGGTGTAAAGCTTTTGGCTGAACGGGTTGAGGGTGTAGATGCCAAAAATTTGCGTGATTTGGTCGATCAGATGAAAAACAAACTCGGTTCGGGTGTAGTACTTTTGGCCAGCGTCTCCGGAGATAAAGTCGCTATGGTTTGTGGTGTGACCAAAGACCTTACTGAGCGTTTTCAGGCGGGTAAAATTTTGGCCCAGGTTGCTGCTCAAGTCGGAGGCAAAGGTGGCGGTCGACCGGACATGGCACAGGGTGGTGGAAGTCAGCCTGAAAATGTAGAAGCGGCTCTCGCTTCGGTTAAAAGTCTGATTTTAGCTTAAGTGCTGGTGAATTTTGCTTTATTCCAACAGACTGGAGTCACAGGTTCTTAACAAGCGCGACACTAAGTGTTAATGTCGCGCCCCTTTATTTCTTAGATATTACCGCGAATCATTTCGATTGAGTCAGATGTCTCTATTTGTTCAAAAATTTGGTGGTACTTCGGTTGGAACAACTGATCGTATTAAAGCTGTTGCCGAGAAGGTTGTGGGTTTCCGTAAAGCCGGACACGATATTGTTGTAGTGGTTTCGGCCATGAGTGGCGAAACCAATCGCCTGATCGACCTGGCACAGCAAATCCAGGAAGACTTCGATCCCAGGGAATACGATGTGCTGGTTGCTACTGGTGAGCAGGTCACTATCTCGCTTCTATGCATGGCTATCAAGGCGCTGGGTTTCGACGCACGATCTTACACAGGTGCTCAAGTACAGATACTTACCGATTCGGCTCATAGCAAAGCCCGTATCCAAAGTATTGATGACGGAAAGATACGTAAAGACCTTGAGAAAGGTCGTATTGTAGTGGTCGCTGGTTTTCAGGGTGTTAATGAAAATGGCGATATCACTACGTTGGGTCGCGGTGGTTCTGACACCTCGGCGGTGGCATTGGCCGCCGCACTTAAGGCAGATGAGTGTCAGATCTATACCGACGTCGATGGGGTTTACACTACTGACCCCCGTGTAGTTGATACGGCCCGACGCCTGGACC
>JBFHKI010000086.1:0-7946 GCA_041595415.1 Pseudomonadales bacterium
CGTGTCGGTTTTACCGAAGCTGATGGTTACCTGCTAAACCCGACTTACGCTGAGTTAGCCGGTTCTGAGCTGGACATGGTTGTAGCTGGCACCAAAGATGCTGTTTTGATGGTGGAATCCGAAGCTAATGAATTGCCGGAAGATATTATGCTCGGCGCGGTTCTTTTCGCTCATCAGGAAATGCAGAAGGTTATCAGCGTTATTTCCGAGCTGGCTGCTGAAGTTGGCAAACCACGCTGGGACTGGGAAGTTGCTGAAGACAATGCTGAACTTAAAGCGGCAATTGAAGCGGCGGTTAGTGCTGATCTTACAGCGGCTTACCAAATTACCGACAAGACTGAACGCTACAGCCGAGTTGGCGAAATCAAACAAGCTGCCATTGAGCAGTTTGTCGATGAAGAAGCCGGAATCAGCCAGGATGAAGTTTCCGGTCTGTTCTCCAAAATCGAGAAAAACATTGTTCGCAGCCGTATTATTCAGGGTGAACCCCGCATTGATGGCCGTGATACCAAAACGGTTCGACCTATTGCTGTTGAAGTGGGTGTTCTTCCCAAGGCGCACGGTTCAGCACTCTTTACCCGCGGTGAAACCCAGGCGCTTGTTGCCGCTACTTTGGGTTCACAGCGCGACGCTGCGATTATCGATGCGTTGGAAGGCGAGCGTAAAGAGTACTTTATGCTGCACTATAACTTCCCTCCTTATTCAGTAGGTGAAGCGGGTCGTGTTGGTTTTACCGGTCGTCGCGAGATTGGTCATGGCCGTCTGGCGCGTCGCGGTGTTGCTGCCATGTTGCCCACGCCGGAAGAGTTCCCGTACACAATCCGTGTAGTTTCTGAAATTACCGAGTCCAATGGCTCAAGCTCCATGGCTTCCGTATGTGGTACCAGCCTGGCATTGATGGATGCCGGTGTTCCGGTTAAAGCACCTGTAGCAGGTATTGCCATGGGTCTGGTGAAAGAAGGTGAACAATTTGCTGTGTTGACCGATATCCTCGGTGACGAAGATCACCTCGGCGATATGGATTTTAAAGTTGCCGGTTCTGCCAATGGTATTACTGCCCTGCAGATGGATATCAAGATTGAAGGTATTACCGAGCAGATTATGGAAATTGCTCTTGAGCAAGCTCATAGTGTACGGCTGCATATTCTCGCCGAGATGAACAAGCTGATTGAGAAGCCTCGTACTGAAGTTAATCAAAATGCTCCACGTCTGCACAGCTTCAAGATCGATCAGGACAAAATTCGTGACGTTATCGGTAAAGGCGGCGCTACTATACGCATGCTTACTGAAGAAACCGGCACGACAATCGATATTGAAGATGATGGCACCATTAAGGTCTACGCCAACGACGACGATGCTCTGCAGAACTGTCTGAACCGTATTGAAGCTATTGTTGCCGAGCCAGAAGTGGGCATGATCTACGAAGGAAAAATTACCCGAATCGTTGATTTTGGTGCCTTTGTTGAGATATTCCCCGGTACCGAAGGTTTGCTGCACATCAGCCAGATTGCTGAAGAGCGTGTAGAAAAGGTTACTGATTATCTGAGCGAAGGCCAGATCGTGCGCGTCAAGTGTATCGATTACGATCAGCGTGGCCGTATCAAGTTGTCTCTGAAAGAAGCGGCCAAGGATGATGCAGCGGCTTCAGAAACAGCACCTGCAGAAGCTGCGGAAGCAGAAGCCCCCGTTGCAGAAGCACCGGCTGTCGAAGAGGTTGTTGCAGAAGCGCCTGTTCAAGCCGTAGCCGAAGTCTCTGAGACCGAAGCAACGCAAAGCGAAGAAGCCTTTGTTGAGCAGACTGAAGAAGATAACCGCGGTAACGCCTAGGTTGATCTTTCTTTGATCCCATAAAAAACCCCGCTATATGCGGGGTTTTTTATGGGCTTTGATATCTGGTCAGCCCGGCGTGTGTTCTGCGTCCGGGAATACCCCCGATTTTACTGCCTCGGCGTAGGCTTTGAGGGCTTCCTGAATCGAGCCATTATTGCTGTGCAAGAAGTTGTTGGCAAAACGCGGAATATAACCACTGACACCCAGTAAATCGTATATAACCAGAACCTGGGCGTCGGTTTGATTACCTGCACCTATGCCGATGACCGGAATTTCCAACTGCTGTGTCACTTGTGTGGCGAGTGCGGATGGGACCATCTCAAGCAGCATCAAGTCGGCCCCGGCTTGTTGCAGGAGTTTGGCATCATTCAATATTTTCTCAGCTTCTTCTGAACTCTTGCCCTGCAAGCGGAATCCCCCAGTTTTGTTAACAGACTGCGGCAACAGACCGAGGTGGGCACAGACCGGGATACCCCTTTCAGTTAAGAGCGCCACCGTCTGCGCCAGCCAGGCGCCGCCTTCCATTTTGACCATCTGTGCGCCGGCTCGCATAAGGGCTGCAGCGTTGTCGAAGGCCGCTTCGGGCGTGCTGTAGCTCATAAAGGGCATGTCGGCGATTACAAGGGCTTTATTTGCGCCTTTTGTCACGCATCTGGTGTGGTAGCACATCTCTTCCATGCTTACCGGTACGGTGGAATCCTGGCCCTGCACGACGTTTCCCAGAGAGTCTCCAATCAGGAGGCATTCAATCCCCGCCTCTTCTGAGAGGCGCGCAAAGGTGGCGTCATAGGATGTCACCATGGCAAATTTTTCGCCCCTGGACTTGGCGAGGGTCAGGGCTCTGGCGGTGATTTTTTTACTCAAGCTCATAACGGTTCCGGATATCAGTTTTTTGCCAGTGGGTTGTAGTAGTGGGTACCACTCTTCACGTTCAGCATATAACGCACCAAGTCGGCATAGTGATCCTGGTTGGTGGCGAAGTTTACTTCGGCGGCATTGACTATCAACAGTGGACTGGCGTCGTAGAAGTGGAAGTAGGTGGCGTAGGCGTCGTTTAGTCGGGCCAGATAGTCTGGCTCTATGTAACGCTCGGAATTGATGCCTCTCTGGCGAATTCGGCGCTGTAACACCTCTGTTGGCGCTTGTAGATAGATAACCAGATCTGGTTTGGGGGCGTCCAGGGTCAATTGTTCATAGACCATTTGGTAGAGACGTAATTCGTCGTCATCTAAAGTGACCTGGGCAAAAATCGGATCCTTCTCGAGCAGAAAGTCCGCTACCCGAACCGGATGAAACATGTCGCGTTGCTTGATTTCTTCAAGCTGTCGGGTGCGCTGAAACAGGAAGTGCAATTGAGCGGGAAGGGCGTTGGTTTTAGGGTCGGCGTAGAAGCGTTGCAGAAAGGGGTTGTCTTCCGGCATTTCCAGCAGGGTTTCGTATTCGAAAGTGGTTGCCAGATTGCGCGCCAAAGTAGTTTTACCAACACCAATGGCACCTTCCACGGCAATGTAGTTTGGCAATTGGTATTCGTCGGGTGTAAATCCGAGGGATTTGAAATCTAGGTTCACAGTGTTTGCTAGGTTTTATTTGCCGCTAGTGTAGCCTTTTTACATGGGTGATGAAGAGACAATTTTGTCAGTCCAGAGCCCGAATAGGCGGCTCCCCCAGTTGTGCCTTCAACTGATCAACAGTGCCGAGTTCGGGCACTACCAGATCGGCATCCAGATCCGCCAAAGGGAACAGAACAAAGCTGCGATGCGCCAGCCCCCGATGGGGAATGCTGAGCTGGGGTGTCTCTATTTGCAATGTTCCGTAGAGCAATAAGTCGATATCTATCAGGCGCGGTCCCCAGCGCTCCGACTTGATACGGCCCATCTCCTGTTCAATTGATTTGCACAGGGCGAGTAAGGTTGAAGGTGGCAGGTCGGTACGGAGCTCCAAAACGGCGTTTACAAAATCCGGCTGTTTGATATCTCCCATGGGTGGTGTGCTGTAGAGAGGGGATAGTTGCATATCTGTGCAGCGGGTTTTTTGTTCAACAAGTCGGGCTGCATCGACGATATTTTGCCGTGGCTCGCCGAGGTTGCTGCCCAGCCCCAGAAAAACCCGTTCGCTCACGATTTGTCTTGTGTCGCCGGGGGGCGCTTGGAGCGTCTGCGGCGCCGTGGATTCCTGAGTTTCGGTTTGGTGCTGGATGCGGATTCTGTCGAGTTCGGCAATGAGTGTTTTTTCTGATATTCGGTCCACCAGTCACCCAGACCAGCACTGATTTCTCCAGATTGTTCACGCAGAAGTAGAAAATCGTAGGCGGCTCGAAAACGGGAGTGTTCTGCAGTTTTTGCGGCCCGCCGCGGACTGGTGCGCGTAAGTACAGTCTGCAATTTCCAAACCTCGGAAATCGGCAGGGTAAAACGCTTGGGTATAGTAATGCGGGCAGACTGTCTCTCCAGCGTCATCCGCGCTGCAGCTTCCATGGCTTCATAGGCGGGAATGCCCCGACTACAAAATTCATCAAAAGCCAATTTGGTCGGTGGCCAGAGCAGGGCAGCGTAGAGGAAAAAGGGTGCCACGCCCTTATCCTGTTTGATGCGGTCGACAGTGTTTTTCATGGCCAGTTCTACCAGTGTGCCGAGCTCCGGGTCAGTTTCAATGGCTTCGCTACTGGCCGGGAACAACTGATCAAAGAGGCGGGTTTCCACCAGCATGCGGTAGGCAGTGTCGGCATTTTCAGTCATCAAAACCTTGATAACTTCATCAAACAGGCGTGCTGGGGAAACCTCGGTCAACATATGCTGGCTGATGGATAAAGCGTCCTGACTGGTTTTGTCCAGTTTTAATCCCAGTTTGGATTCAAAGCGGATAGCTCGCAGCATTCGCACCGGGTCTTCACGAAAGCGTTCATAGGGGTCGCCGATGGTCCTCAGTACACCCTTTTTCAAGTCGGCAAAGCCGTTACACATATCGATGACGGTTTCGGTGCTGGGGTCATAATAGAAGCTGTTACAGGTGAAATCGCGTCGCAAGGCGTCCTCTTCCAGGCTGCCAAAGACATTATCCCGCACCAATATACCGCTGCTGCTCTGCTTGCCATGATGGGCTTTACCCTGTGCGTGATGCGCCCGGAAAGTGGTTACCTCGATGAGTTCCCGTCCCTGGCGCACGTGTACGATACGAAAGCGGCGGCCAATAATTCTCGCACGGGGGAATAGTCGAACAACTTGCTCCGGGGTGGCACTGGTTGCCACATCGAAGTCTTTGGGAATGATGCCGGATAACAGGTCGCGAATGCAGCCACCGACCATATAAGCCTCGTAACCCTTTTCTTGCAGGCGCGCAATAATATCTCGTGCAGCCTTGGAGGTTTGCTCGAGATTGATGTTGTGATCGCGCTTGGAAATTTGTCTGGATTTGCTCTGTGGCTTTTTAAATATTTTCTTTAGCACCAGAAATCCTGAATTGTTGAGTAAGGCATGGGGTTAGCATACCCTAATTGATTGTTTTTTAGGCACATTATCGAGTCGCCAATTGCGACTGGCCATGTCCAGTATTTCAGCGGCGGTCAATTCCTGCGCATGAAGCGGGATTTCCTGTCCGAGAAATTTCAAGGCTTTAATGATATTGGATACTGCATCAGATGTCTTGATGGGTGCGGCCTGATTCTGTTTGCTAAGTTTGATGCCTTTACAGTCCGTAGCAATGGCAAAGTGTCCGTAATTGGGTGGGGTTTTACCCAGGCAATCCAGCAACATGATTTGGCGCGCTGTTGAATCAAACAGGTCAAAACCGCGAATTACATGACTAATACCCTGTTGCCAATCATCTACGGCGACGGCGATTTGATAGCTGTAGAGTTGATCTTTGCGGAAAACCACAAAATCACCCTGAACTGCAGCTTTGTCGAACTGTGCCGGGCCCTGTATAAGATCCTGCCAACAGGCGGGTTTTTCTACAACAAAACGGATAGCGTGTTTTTCCGTATCGGGAATCGATTTGCCGAGGCATCGACCATCATAACCGCCATTCAGATCGATCAGTTCAGACCGCGAGCATCGGCACCGGTAGGTGCGATGCAGTTCTTTGAGCTGTTGCAGTGCATCAGCGTAATAATTGTGGCGGGTACTTTGAAACTCAACCGAGCCGTCCCATGTGAGGCCGTGTCCTTCAAGGCTTTCCAGAATAGAGCGGGCTGAATCGGGGAATACACGGGGAGGGTCGATATCTTCGATACGTACCAGCCATTCGCCCTGGTTGGATCTGGCATCGAGCCAACTGGCAACTGCGGCTACAAGAGAGCCAAAATGTAAAGGGCCAGTGGGAGAAGGGGCAAAACGACCGCGGTAGCCTTGGGTCATGAGAGGTGGCTGGCACCCATTTGCGACGCTGGGTGCCAGGACAGTGATTTAGGCAGTGGTTTGTTTTTCGCGAATTTCGTCCAGAGTTTTGCAGTCAATGCAGAGTGTCGCGGTTGGACGGGCTTCAAGTCGTCGGACACCAATCTCTACACCGCACTGGTCGCACCAGCCGTATTCGTCGTTTTTGATAATCTCGAGTGTCTGGTCAATTTTTTTGATCAGTTTGCGTTCGCGGTCGCGGGTACGCAGCTCAAGACTGAATTCCTCTTCCTGAGTTGCCCGGTCGGCAGGGTCGGGAAAGTTGGCCGCTTCGTCTTTCATGTGCGTCATGGTGCGATCGACTTCTTCCATCAGCTCGGATTTCCATGCGTTCAAGATTGCTGTGAAATGCGCGCGCTGTTCAGGGTTCATGTACTCTTCGCCCTTCTTAACCTTGTAGGGCTCAATTCCGTGAACGCTCATGCTCGCTCCCGCGGATTTCGGTGCGGATTTGGTTGCAGCTTTTGTCGCCATCTATGCTTCTCTCAGAATCGGCCAACTGGCCGAATTACAAGTTTAAAAACGAGGCGCGACGTTACCAGAAGAGTGCCTGTAGTTCCATATTTTTGTAGCTCTTGGTATGCCATATCCAAGATACTGGTACAAATTCAGCTATCCACACATATTTGTTAATAAATTATGAAATTTGATCCCCCCTTTGAGACCGCTCTGTTTCTGCGCAGATACAAGCGATTCTTTGCCGATATCCAGTTGCCTGATGGTTCGATTGAGACCGCTCACTGCCCGAATACAGGCTCAATGCTTAACTGTCTGGTGGAAAACTCACCCTGCTATTTTTCCCGCTCAGACAATCCGAAACGCAAGCTGAAAACTACTTTGGAGTATGTTACCTGCACCTCGGGAAAATTGGCCTGCATCAATACTCATCGCGCTAACCAGATAGTCAAAGAGGCGCTTTTGGCGGGAAACATTCTCGAACTGGCTGACTACCCGGAAATCGCCCCGGAAGTTAAATACGGTGCGGAAAACAGCCGCATCGACTTCAAGCTGTCCGGCGACAATCTTGCAGATTGCTATGTGGAAGTAAAAAGTGTGACTCTGGCCGAACCGGGACAGGGGCAATTAATGGGTTATTTTCCCGATGCAGTCACCAGCAGGGGGCAAAAACACCTGCGCGAACTGATAGAGATGAAAAAAGCCGGTTTTCGATCCGTGCTCTTCTTTTCTGTCCAGCATCAGGGCGTAGATTGCGTCCGTCCGGCGACGCATATCGATCCGGGATATATGCATTTTCTGGATCAGGCAATTGATCAGGGTGTTGAGGTAATTGCCTACCAGGCAAAGCTAACCCCGGATTGCCTGGAAGTTTGCAAACCAGTGCCATTTGTTCCGGATCCCAATTAACCTAGAAGGAACAGTTCAAAATCCTCCATACCTTGAGACCTGCCATTGACAAGGAGCTCAAGCCTGTGGGTACCCGGATAATAGGTTCGAGTGGTGATCTTCCGAATGGGATGATTTTTTTTAATTTCCACTAACTGGCCGGCTTCTAGAGAGACTTCTTTCCATTTGAAAACCTTGGGGGAAAGACTTCCGTTGGATTTGCGGTGATGGATGGCATAGTCGATAGCCAAGCGTTGCGTTGTTTCCGCTTTGGACTCTATTTGAGTGGAAAATTCCAAGGAGTCTCCCAGATGAATTTGCTTGGAGTTCAGCTTCAGTCGGCTAATGGCCAGTTTTGGCCTTGCACTGAACCCGAGTAGC
>JBFHKI010000087.1:0-7722 GCA_041595415.1 Pseudomonadales bacterium
AGCACCATATGAGACAGATTCTGGAGCAGGTTATGCCGGGTAAATATCTTGAATTTGCCGGTAGACCACCCTCAGCTGCACCTGCCGTAGGCTATATGTCGCGGCACTTGCAGGAACAAACACAGCTCGTTGACGAAGCACTTGGTTAGATGCACTTCC
The DNA here is from genome assembly GCA_041595415.1 of Pseudomonadales bacterium. Classification (GTDB taxonomy): domain Bacteria; phylum Pseudomonadota; class Gammaproteobacteria; order Pseudomonadales; family GM7GCV1; genus JABJGI01. The sequence goes on from JBFHKI010000087.1 coordinate 160, forward strand.
TTTGATGCACATGAGAGATAGCTTGAATGACAACAGATATTAAAGCGCCTGCCTTTCCAGAGTCCGTTCAGGATGGAACTATTGCTGAATGGCATATTGCCGAAGGTCAACCGATCAAGAGGGATCAGCCGCTGGTTGATATTGAAACCGACAAGGTGGTGATTGAGGTTGTTGCGCCCTCCGATGGTGTTTTGAGCAAAATTATCAAAGCGGTCGGTGATGTTGTTGAAAGCAATGAAGTTATCGGTGCCTTTGAAGCTGGCGCTGTCGCCAGTGAGGCTGCAGAGCCATCAGCGACAGAGCCCAAGGCTGAGGAAAGTGAAGAGGCTCCAGCTCCTGTTTCCGATGCCGCTGGTAAAGCTTCTCCCAGTATCAATCCGGCAGCCAAGCGCCTTCTGGACGAAAACAACCTGAGCCCTGATGGTATTGCCGGCAGTGGCAAAGACGGGCGCATTACTCGCGCCGACGTGGTAAACCACCTGGACAGCCTGACAGTAGAAGGTCAGCCAGAGACACCACTTGCAACAAATTCCCGCGAGGAAAAAAGAGTACCCATGTCCCGATTGCGGGCCCGGGTAGCTGAAAGATTGCTTGAAGCGACACAAACCACGGCGATGCTTACAACCTTTAACGAGGTTGATATGACCGAGCTCAAACGCATGCGTGCCAGTTATCGCGATGCCTTTGAAGCCCGTCACGGCATCCGTCTGGGATATATGTCCTTTTTTGTCAGAGCCTGTGTAGAGGCCTTGAAAAAATTTCCGGCGGTGAACGCTTCAATTGATGGCAGTGACGTGGTTTATCACGGTTATCAGGACATCGGCGTAGCGGTTTCTTCGGAACGCGGGTTGGTAGTTCCTGTATTACGCGACACCGACGGTCTCAGTCTGGCAGAAACGGAGCTGAAAATCTCTGAATTTGGCAACAAGGCAAAGGCCGGCAAACTGTCCATTGAAGATATGACAGGCGGTACTTTTACCATTTCAAACGGTGGCGTATTCGGCAGTTTGTTGTCGACGCCAATACTTAATCCGCCACAAACAGCAATCCTTGGTATGCACAGCATTCAGGATCGACCGGTCGCCCGCGAGGGTGAGGTGGTTATTCGGCCCATGATGTATCTTGCCCTGTCCTATGACCATCGACTGATAGATGGCAAGGAAGCGGTACAGTTTCTGGTCGCCGTGAAAGAAATTATCGAAGATCCAACCCGAATATTACTAAATCTATAAAGATTCCTTTTGGAGAGAATTATGAGTAAAGATTTTGACGTCATCGTTATCGGTTCCGGCCCCGGAGGATATGTGGCGGCTATTCGTGCAGCACAGCTTGGATTAAAAGCTGCCGTTGTCGAAAAGATGAAAAATAACGAAGGCAAGGGCGTCAACGGCGGAACCTGCCTGAACATCGGTTGTATACCTTCGAAGGCTCTGCTCGACAGTTCACATAAATACGAAGCTGCTGCCCACGAATACAGCAGCCACGGTATCAGCCTGTCGGATTTGAAAATTGACGTCAGCAAGATGATCAGCCGCAAAGAGAGCGTTGTTAAACAACTGACCGGCGGTGTTTCCGGATTGCTGAAAGTCAATGGTGTCACCTCGCTCTTTGGTACCGGTAAATTACTGGCAAACAAAACGGTTGAAGTGACCGACTTTGAAGGCAAAGTAAGCAGCTATACGGCGGAAAACGTAATTCTCGCTACCGGATCTGTACCGGTGGATATTCCCCCCGCACGTGCCGATCACCAATACATTGTTGATTCAACGGGCGCTTTGGAATTCTCTGAGGTTCCAGGCCGTCTGGGTGTTGTTGGTGCCGGTGTTATCGGCTTGGAACTGGGTAGTGTCTGGGGCCGTCTGGGGTCCGAAGTAGTTGTTATCGAAGCTCTGGAAGATTTCCTTCCCGCCATGGACGAAGCCGTTTCCAAAGAAGCCGCCAAGGTGTTCAAAAAACAAGGTCTGGACATCCGTCTGGGTTGCATGGTTTCTGGCAGCGAAGTCAAAGATGGCAAAGTTACTCTGAACTACAAAAAAGGCAGCGAAGAGCATCAGGAAGTATTCGATAAAGTGATCGTCTGTGTTGGCCGTCGCCCCTTTACCGAAGGTTTGTTGGCTGATGGTTGTGGTATTTCCACCAATGAGCGCGGCTTCTTTGAAGTCGACGATTACTGTTTCACCGGCGTAGATGGTATCTGGGCGATCGGTGACCTGGTTCGTGGTCCTATGTTGGCTCACAAAGCCTCGGAAGAGGGCGTTATGGTAGCCGAACGTATTGCCGGGCAGAAAGCCGAAATAAACTACGACCTTATTCCCGGTGTTATCTACACCCATCCCGAAATAGCCAGTGTGGGTAAAACCGAACAACAACTGCGCGCCGAAGGTGTTGAAGTCAAGGTTGGTCAGTTCCCATTTTCCGCCAGTGGCCGGGCTCTGGCTTCCGGTGAAGGTTCAGGCTTTATCAAACTGATTGCCGACGCCAAAACCGATCAGGTTCTGGGTGCACATTGTATCGGTCCAAGCGCAGCCGAGCTGATTCAGCAAGCGGCTATTGCCATGGAGTTCAGTACCAGTGCTGAAGATCTTGGTTATATGGTGTTTGCGCATCCCACTGTCTCAGAGGCAGTTCACGAAGCGGCGTTGGCAGTTAATGGCCACGCTATTCACATTCCCAATAAGAAGAAAAAATAATCTTATTCAACCTTTGAATTTTTACAATTCCACAATAGTAGAGCGATAAACAATGAATTTGCATGAGTATCAGGCCAAACAGCTTTTTGCTGAGTACGGTCTTCCTGTATCCAAGGGGTTTGCTGCGGCAAACACCCAAGAAGCCGTAGCCGCTTTCAAAGAAATCGGTGGCAAGGCGGTAGTTAAAGCCCAGGTTCACGCAGGTGGCCGCGGTAAGGCCGGTGGCGTCAAGCTGGTTGACACGATTCAGGAAGTTGAAGATTTTGCCAAGAAGTGGCTTGGCAATCGCCTGGTAACCTATCAGACAGATGCCAACGGGCAGCCTGTCAGCCGTATTCTGGTAGAGCCTTGTACCGATATTAAAGACGAGCTCTACCTGGGCGCCGTTGTTGACCGTGGTTCACAGCGAATTGTCTTTATGGCCTCTACCGAAGGTGGTGTAGAGATTGAAACTGTCGCTCACGAAACTCCGGAAAAAATCCTGAAAGCGGAAATTGATCCACTGGTTGGCGCGCAGCCTTACCAGGGGCGCGAGCTGGCATTCAAACTGGGTCTGGAAGGCAAGCAAGTTAAGCAATTTACCCAGATTTTTCTGGGGCTGGCCAAGATGTTTGTCGAAAAGGACATCGCCCTGATCGAAGTTAACCCGCTGGTTATAACCGATACTGACGACGTACATTGTCTGGATGCCAAGCTGGTAATTGATAGCAACGCTATTTACCGTCAGCAAGTACTGCATGAAATGGACGACGCTAGCCAGACTGATCCACGCGAAGCACACGCGGCCCAGTGGGATCTTAACTACGTTGCCCTCGACGGCAATATTGGTTGCATGGTTAACGGTGCCGGCCTGGCAATGGGAACCATGGATATCGTAAATCTGCACGGTGGCTCTCCAGCCAACTTCCTCGATGTTGGCGGCGGCGCTAACAAAGAGCGTGTTGCAGAAGCCTTCAAAATCATCCTTTCCGATGAAAACGTGAAAGCAGTATTCGTAAATATCTTCGGTGGCATCGTGCGTTGCGACATGATCGCAGAGGGCATTATCGGTGCGGTTGAAGAAGTGGGTGTTGAAGTTCCGGTAGTAGTGCGTCTCGAAGGCACAAATGCTGCGGAAGGTTCAGCAATTTTGGCAAACAGTGGCCTGAACATTCAGGCGCCTTCTTCGCTGGCCGAAGGGGCAAAAATGGTAGTAGCAGCGGCGGCGGAGCAGAACTAAATGAGTATTTTAATCAACAAAGACACTAAACTAATCTGCCAGGGTTTTACCGGTTCGCAGGGTACTTTTCACTCGGAACAAGCTATTGCTTATGGCACTAATCTGGTTGGCGGTGTAACGCCAGGTAAAGGTGGTCAGACACATCTGGATCGTCCGGTATTCAATACCGTGGCAGACGCAGTAGAAACCACGGGCGCAGACGCCACGGTTATCTACGTTCCTGCACCTTTCTGTAAAGACTCGATTCTGGAAGCGGCCAATGCCGGTATCAAACTAATCGTTTGTATCACCGAAGGTATTCCGACTCTGGATATGCTGGAAGTTAAGGTGAAGTGCGACGAGCTGGGTGTAACCCTGATCGGTCCAAACTGCCCCGGTGTTATCACCCCGGGCGAATGCAAAATTGGCATTATGCCCGGCCAGATTCACCTGCCAGGTAAAGTTGGTGTGGTTTCCCGCTCTGGTACACTGACCTACGAAGCGGTTAAACAAACCACAGACTACGGTTTTGGTCAGTCAACCTGTGTTGGTATTGGTGGTGACCCTATCCCGGGTTCAAGCTTTATCGATATCCTCAAGCTGTTCAAGGATGACCCAAAAACCGAAGCTATTGTGATGATCGGTGAAATTGGTGGTACTGCCGAAGAAGAAGCGGCGGAATACATCAAAGACAACATCAGCATTCCTGTTGTGTCCTATATCGCCGGTGTAACCGCTCCTCCCGGAAAACGTATGGGCCACGCTGGTGCCATTATTTCCGGTGGCAAGGGAACCGCAGACGAGAAGTTTGCAGCTCTTGAAGCCGCAGGTGTGAAAACGGTTCGAAGCTTGGCCAATATTGGTGAAGCCCTGAAGGAAGCTACCGGCTGGTAATTAATGCCTGTCTTGGTACAGCAATCCTTCTAAAAAAGCCCCGGTATATCCGGGGCTTTTTTTTGCGCAGATCAGGAGCCTTATACAAAAGGCAGTGAGGCAATGGGGCCCAGCTCGGCCTCGGTGTTCTGATCAGATCGAATAGATTGTTGCAGGTCGCTCCAGTGAATCAACTCGAGCCAGCCATTTTCGTCCTCCACCAGAGCGGTGCAGCTTTCCGTCCAGTCGCCGTCGTTACAATAGAGAACACCCTCTATCATGCGCAGCTCCGGCTGATGAATATGCCCGCATATCACACCGTCCAGATTGCGGGATTTGGCTTCTGTAGCAGCGGCGACTTCAAATCTCTCAATGGTTTCCCTGGCTTTATCCAGACGGTTTTTCAGGTAGGTTGCTGCCGACCAGTAGGGTTTGCCGGTAAATTTTCGAACTCGGTTACCCCATCGGTTAAGCCACAGCAGAAAGTGGTATCCGGCGTCGCCCACCAGCTTATTGAGTCGGCTGTGGCGCAGTACCCCGTCAAACTCGTCACCGTGGCAGAGTAAAAATACCCGCCCACAGGCTGTGGTGTGCAGGTACTCCCGGTGAACTTCGATATTGAGAATGGTATCGCCGACCAGATTGCGGGCGATATTGTCGTGGTTGCCGGGAATATAGATAACCCTGGTTTTGCCCCGTGACGCTATCTTGGTCAAGCGCTTCAGTACGGCGTGATGTTTCCTGGGCCAGAAAAAGCGGTTTTTCATGGCCCAGATGTCCACGACATCACCGATCAGATAGAGCGTCTCGCATTTGGTATGGCGTAAAAAATCCAGCAAAAACTCGGCTTGGCAGCCCTTGTCACCCAGGTGAATATCCGAGATAAAAATACTTCGGTAATGACGTTTTTTGCGCGGGTAGTCTTGAGCCATGCGCTTGTCCTCAACCCATGGGTTGCAGGTGGCCATCAGGCAGTCTGGTCTGCTCCCAGAGCTCCTTGGATATCTCCGAGATATCGCGGGTCGCGCCTTCAGATATCCATTTGGCTACGGCTCGGGCTGTGTCCGGATATTCTATTTTGGTGCTGGATTCGGAGTTCAGCCACAGGGATGTAGTATCGGCATCCAGACGTGACATTGCCGAACCATAACCCAGATGCGACAGAGCCAGAGCGTTTGATTGCTGTTCGGGTTGCCCATCCATCGGTTTGACCAGCAGTTTGATACCGAGTTGCAGCGCTTCACTGGCCAGCTCAAAGCCGGCATTGCAGATAACACCTTCGCAACTTAGCAAGTCTTTTTGGAAACCGGTTCGACTCGGTTTGTGCCAGTGCAGGTTTTTCTTCCGGTAGGTGTCGGATTTCGGGTGATAGATCAGAAATTCGTAATCGGAAAATCGCCGCAGCAGTTTGGTGATATCAGTGCGTGATTCAAAGGGCAGATACACCATCACACGTTTTGGTACAGGTTGGTATGCATCGGCCTCGACCGGGGCAATGGGCGGCAAAATAGGGCAATTGAAATGATGCCAGTGCAAACCGGCAGAGACATCAGCTGGGGCAAAATTCTGCAGGATAAACTGATCGACAATGGTGCCCTGAACCTGGGGAATCTTGTAATTAAAGGCGTACTGATGACCGAGCCCTACCACTTTTTTGTAAGCCAGTTTTCCGGCCCAGGCCGTGATGGGTTCAAAGTCTGTCACTACCAGATCGTATTCGCTGATGCGTTCGTTTACTTCTTTGACATGCTGGGTCAAGCGAAACATATTGTTGCGCAACAGGGTATCGCCCAACTGCACCCGACCTTTGCGGCTGTGGAAGGTAAGGCCTTCCTTCGAGATATAGTCGCCAAAAACCTCCATATCAAAGAGGTCTTTGGGGTTGCGTCCAGAGAACAGATATTGCACTTCAATACCCAGCTCCTTGAGAGCTGGCGCCATGGCGCGCGCGCGGGTGATATGACCGTTTCCGGTGGCTTGTACGCCAAAAAGAATTTTCACTAAATAGGTTCCAGATTAAGCTGTAGGTGGATGTGTAAATCATATGAAACATATATGACATACATGTGTATTGGCAATGTTTGGTTTGGGTAATGGAGGAGGGTAGTATGTATGCAAGTTAAAGGGGAACACCCGCAATGATCTGCAGATATACGCTGATTTTAATTTTCACACTCTACGCATATTCAGCCCTGGGCCATCATACCCTGACCGGAAGTTTTGACGAGTCCAGAGAGATCGCTTTTGAGATACGGGTTGAAGAATATCAGTTGATCAATCCTCATCCCTTTATGAAGGGGCGAGTCCTCAATAATGCGGGCGAGGAAGAGCTATGGGAAATAGAAATGGACAACCTCTGGGAAATGGAAGCCGTAGGTTTTGACAAAGACACCCTGATTCCAGGTGACCTTATTAAAGTTACCGGTTATCCCAGCAAGCACAAAGCCAGAGAAATTTTCCTTCGCAGTCTTGAACATCCGCGTCTCGGTTTTCTCTATCGGCATAACGTTCGTCGTTTATTTGATCTGGATGGTGAGTAGAAGATATTCGCCTTTGGTGTGAAAAGGTTGAGGAATACCACTGAACCAGGACGTTTATGCTGCGTTGATCGAAGTCCGTGACCACCAGCCTGATTACGTCTTTACCTACCGAGGCCAGAAAATGGATCGGATCGGGTCGGGTCGGCATGGAAAAGAAGCTTATCGAGGGGACAGATTCAAGATTTCCGATTTCATGAACTGAGGCACACATGGGCGAGTTGGCACGTAATGGCTGGGACTAGCCTTCACGAATTGATGTAGC
>JBFHKI010000088.1:0-7688 GCA_041595415.1 Pseudomonadales bacterium
GATCAGGTACTGCATGGCAACACTCATCATGGCCAATCCCAAAGAAACGGAGATCAGCAGTTCGATCAGGGTATAACCCGATTGCCGCAGGCTTTTTGGAAACTTTTTACGGTGAGTCATAACGGTTAATTTCACGGTACAAACTCCAGGGTATAAAACTCGAAGAGATATCTTGGTGCGTCGGCATCGTCACAACTGGGCAGTGCGGAGTTCCCTTGGATGATTTCCAACTGGTTGTCGCCGGATGCAGATTGAGACGTCCAGCAGGCTTCCAGTCTTAAGTTGGAACCGTTACTGCAGGCAGACGCATCCGCCAGATCTCTGTCATCGCAGCTAAGGCTGATTTGTGAATCAATAAGGGCGTCTTCCGTTGCATCCTCGCCATTACAGAGAACATCCCAAACGTCAAAGGTGGCCATCTGGGCGGCGGTACAGGCTGCACCATTAACACCACCTGCGTTCCAATAGTCGGCACAACGGGTTGGGGTGGCGTCACATATAGCGTCATTGTTGACTGCGGCCAGATAGGTTTCCAGTTCGCCATCGTTTGCACGTATGCGATCGGACAGTTCCTGAGTGCGCCAAAGTGCAACCGAACGTTGACCAGAGTCAAAACCTTCTTGAAGAGATCGGGTTTGCAGGGTGGCAAAACCCAGCAGTCCTACGGAGAATATAAATAGAGAGACCATGAGCTCTATCATGGAAACACCGGTCTGTTTTTGATTTGAAAGCATCATGGGGCGCAATCCGTAACACCATCTGAAATTGAAACCCGGCCTACAATGTTGATTGAAACAGTTTGCCCCGATGTGGTGTCATATTCTCCATCGGTTAGTTTGCATATCTCAAGGCTTACAGTTTGTCCGCCTTCATCAAGACGTCCATCACCTGAGAAGCTGATGTAGTTGTTGGCAGTCGAGTTGCTTTTGATACTGATAATTGAAGAACTAAGATCTATTTCCCGAATAAATTCATCGCCGTCACTTGCGTCAAAGGCATCGTTATCGCCACTGGTATCCATATACATATCTATAATTCCGCTCCAATCGCCAGAGGTTGTGGTCGCAAGGGTTACGGTATTATTTCGGGTCAGTGCTTCACTGCGGGCGGCACGGAGAACACTCGCAAGTGAACTAGCCCTGCTGTTTAACTGGTTGGACTGGACCCAGGAGGACATGGTAGGCAGTCCTGCTGATACCAGAATAATGCCGATAGCTATAGTGACCATTATTTCTATCAGGCTTACACCTTGTTGGTTTCTCATACGCAAATCTGTTTTTTTGACGAGCTTATTCTGCTTTGAACCGATTCCGGAGAACAATGGCAAACCGACAGACGGTGCGACTAAAGGGCTAAAAGGTTATTTTGAACTCAATTCTGTGAATCGCCTCACAAAGCCACAGTCTGTTAACTGCAGCCTGGTGAGCTGTGATCCACACGAATTCGTCCGGTTCGCGCCAGTACGATACGAAAATTAAAGGCACTGTCTTCCTCTGGAAGGCAGTACCTCAAAGAGCCTGTGGTTGCAGTGGTAGAGCCATTGGGTCTGAAGCGGATAAAACGCCGGTTCTGTGTCCAGGACAGTGATGCATTAACCGGCATGGCATCCCAGTTGGCTATCAGGTTTTCATCAGAGTCGAGAATGGCATTGGAGTTTTTATCCTCGAAAAAAGCGAGTTTCCCGGACCATTCGGCACTGCAATTTGTGCCATCCGTAAGTGGACAAAGAGTGATTATTTGCTGTCGGTGCAAGGCTCTGGCACGAGCTGTTGAGAGAAAAGTTTGAAGTGATTTTTGTGTTCCACGACTGTCAAAATAAAGCTTCAGCTTTTGCAGTTGTGGAGCGGCGAAACTGTTGAGAACAATAAGCAGGCTGAGGCAAAGACAGACATCTAACAGGCTTATACCTGCCGACTTCCTTGGCAGATTAAACATCCTATTCCCTCCGTGGAATGGGTTTTTTCGGGCAGATATCCTTCCTGCCCCATACTGGATACTAGTCGCTGAGTTGGTATTTCACCAGTTTGTAGCGCAATTGTCTTTCACTTAAGCCCAGTTGTTTACAGACATCCTTGCGATTCCAGTCGTGCTCATTTAATACCTTGACCAAAATATCCCGTTCGATAGTTGCCAAGTATGTTTCCAAGTCGCGAATAGCCGAATAATCGGTTGAAATATCCGATTCTTCAAGAGACTGGAATATAAAATCCAGATCTGCCCGTTCTATTTGCGACCCATCGCAGAGCGCTGCCGCGCGATAGAGGATATTTTCCAATTCCCTGACATTTCCGGGAAAAGGGTACCGCTGCAGCTCCTGTATAGCTTCTATCGACATGCTTATTTGTAGCTGTTCGGCGTCATTGTGACGCTGCAGAAGAGTGGAACAAATCAAGGGGATATCTTCTTTTCGATCACAGAGGGGAGGAACTTCAATACCTATTACGTTGAGTCGGTAGAAAAGATCCTGCCTGAAGCGTCCTTCCTGTACTTCGATTTCCAGATTGCGGTGTGTGGCACTGAGAATGCGAACGTTAGTGGCCAATTCTTTTTGGCCGCCAACTGGGCGAATGGACTTTTCCTGAATGGCTCGCAATAGCTTGACCTGCATTAGCAGAGGCAAATCGGCAATTTCATCCAGAAACAAGGTGCCATTTTCTGCCGCCTGGAATAACCCCTGCTTGTCAGAAACTGCACCGGTAAAGGATCCTTTAATATGGCCAAAAAATTCGCTTTCCATCAATTCAGAGGGAATGGCTCCACAGTTCACAGCAATAAAGGGGCCGTCGGACCTGTTGCTATTGGCGTGGATTGATCTGGCAACCAACTCCTTCCCTGTACCCGATTCTCCGCGGATCAAAACGGGTGCCAGTGTTCGTGAGACCTTTCCGATATATTGCTTGAGCTTCAACATCGGTGGCGATTGACCTATCAGGCGCTCTTCAGTGTCACCACGAGCTTTTTTGGCCAAGGCATTTTCGAGCATGGTTTTAAGACGCTCCAAACGTATGGGTTTGGCAAGAAAGTCAAAAGCTCCGGCCCGCATGGCGTCTACGGCAATATCTGTCGAATCGTAGGCCGTCATTACGGCGACTTCGGCTTCTGGTCTGGCCTCACGGAAATGTTTAACAATCTCAAGCCCGGAACCATCTGGCAGACGAATGTCGGTCAGACAAAAATCAAAACTTTTATCTGAGTCGATCAGGTTTTGTGCGGAACGGATATCTTCCGCCTCCATGGCTTGGTAGCCCAAGCGTTGAAGGCTGACAACCAACAGTTCCCGGATGTCTTTTTCATCATCGACAACCAGTATGTTTTTTTTATTCATCCCAAGACTGCTCCTCAACTACGCGAAAGCTAACCCGAAACACCCCTTTTTGGCTGTCCGGGTTGGGGTATAGATAGTGAATGGTGGCAAAGTTTACCTCACAGAGTTCTTTGGCTACGTAGAGGCCAAGACCAATTCCGCCTGAACCGGTGGTGAAGAATGGGTTGAAGATTTGCTGAACCTGATCGCGGCTGATACCTGGCCCGCGGTCGCAGATATCCAGAAAGTATCCGCGGTCATCACGGTGTGAGCCCAGGCTGAGGTCAATTTCGGCAACGCCCGTTGCCTGCTCGCTGTAGCGCAGGCCATTCTCAATAATATTGGTCAGTACTTGCTTCAGGTTGGCCGGATCAAACTCGATCAGGCAGTTATCCGGGATTTCCATATTGATTGTTGCCGGACTTGTTCGGCTTTCACCAATTTCACCAATTAATTCATCGAGAAAAGGTTTTAAGGCGATAGCTCGGATTTTTGGCTCTATTCGTCTCGACAATTGATTTACCACATCGATTATTTCATTCATGCGGTTACAGTGGCGATCGATAACATCCATAAAGGTTTTGTCTTCTTCAGAGATGTTTTGTGATTCCTGCAACAGTTGGTTTGCCTGACTTATCGCTGACAGAGGATTGCGGACCTCGTGTGCGAGGCCGGCACTGAGCTGGCCAAGAGAGTTGAGTTTGAGCTGCTGAGCCCTTTGGCGAAGGCGGCGAGTATCCTCGAGAAAAACCAGAGTTTGATCTGAGTCATCACTTTTTAAACGGCTGAACTGTACCTGGATGTTGATGCCGGAGTAGGGGTGGGTAAAAGCCCGAAACTCCGGTCCACGACTGTCCATCCAGTGTTCGTATTGGATACCCAGATCGTTGATGTTGCGAATATCTGAATCAACCAACAGCAGATCTTCTCCGTTCTCGCCACGCAACAGATTCAGAGCGGCACGGTTAGCGAGGCGTATAACATTGTTTTCCACAACAAGTACCCCGGTTTCCATTCGGGCAATGATTGAGTCGTTCATGGCGCGCAGGGCGCTGGCGGCTCTGGCACTTTTTTCGGCGCGCGCCTGGGAAGCCAGAAGCGATCTGCCCAGAGTGCCAAAAACAAGAGTAGTGGTGAAAAGAACCAGTCCGAGAATACCGCTGGGAAAAAAGCCTGCGGCATCAGATATGTGGTTAAAGACAAGCAGTGACTGAATGAAAAGCGTGGATAGACTGGCTACTGAAGCGGATAATAGCGACAGTCGTATGGGTAATATCATGCCTGCCATTGATGCTTCCGGCAGCATAAGGAAGAACAAGCCACTGTTGATGCCACCACAGGCGTAGGCGAGAATGGCAATGGCGATCAAGTCGATTAGAATATTGATCGAATTTACCGATATGGAATCTTGACGAGATATCAGTCTGGAGATACTCGAAAAAACCACCAGTCCAAACCAGATCAGGTTTGTGATTAAGTAGAGCCTGGGTGACAGGATTTGAATGAAACCGCTGTTAATATTGACGGCGTAGCTCAATAGCAGGATGGCCGAAACCGCCAGGCGATAAATTCGAAAGATTCGCTGGGCACGATCTACCGGGTTGAGTCTCTGATGATCATTCATATCAGCTGGATGTTAACTGATCTTGCGCTTTGGCATCGACTTATTCAGCTGGAAAACCCTAACTACCATTGGCGAATCGAATTAAAAGTGAAAATACTTGTAGCACAGTTTAACCCCAAGGTTGGCGATTTGGACCTAAACGCTGACCGGATTATCGAAATCATAAAGCAGGGACAGGCCTCTAAAGCAGACCTGCTGGTTTTCCCTGAGTTGGCTCTTTGCGGTTATCCTCCCGAGGACCTCTTGCTGCGAGCCAGTATGCAAATTCGGGTTGAACGCACTTTGCAGAGAATATGTTCTGAAGTAACTTCAACAAGCCTGATACTGGGGTTTCCGCATCAAGAAGGGGGCCAAACCTTCAATGCTGCTGCGGTTATCGAGCAGGGTAAAATAGTGGCAATTTATAAAAAAAGAGCGCTTCCAAACTACCGGGTGTTCGATGAAAAACGCTATTTTTCCAAAGGTGATGCGAGCTGTGTCGTCGAAATTTGCGGGGTTCGGGTCGGCCTCAGTATTTGTGAAGATCTTTGGCACGATTATCCGATACGGGACACCGTTGAAAGTGGCGCAGAGTTAATCGTCAACATTAACGCGTCACCTTTCCAGGTACGCAAACACGAGCAGCGTTCCAGAGTATTAAAGGACCAAACTCAGAAATTTGGCGTGCCCATCCTCTACGCCAATATGGTCGGGGGCCAGGATGAGCTGGTTTTCGATGGCGACTCCATGCTGATGGATGGTGAAGGACAAATCAGGTATCAGGCTCCCTGGTTTGTTGAAGCGAATCATCTGATTGAAATTCAGTCACTCGAAAGAGGTAATTTTCAAGTGCAGGCCGATATGTCACATTGCCCGGATCGCTTGGAAGCTACTTACCAGGCCTTGGTGTTGGGGGTGAGAGACTACGTTGAGAAAAACGGCTTTCCCCATGTACTGCTGGGGTTGTCTGGAGGGATAGATTCCGCTCTGACTTTAGCCATAGCGGTTGACGCATTAGGTGCCGATCGGGTGCGAGCCATTATGATGCCCTTTCGTTACACCTCGGACCTGAGTCAGAATCTGGCTGCCGAGCAGGCCCAAACTATGGGTGTGCACTATCGCTCTATTAGTATTGAATCAAGCTATGAAGTGCTTTTGGAAGCTCTTTCGGAAGAGTTTGAAGGCCATGATCCGGATGTGACTGAGCAGAATATGCAGGCCAGAATTCGCGGTGTGATACTGATGGCAATTTCAAATAAAACCGGAGCTTTGGTGCTGACAACTGGCAATAAATCTGAAGTAGCCGTGGGGTACTCAACCCTTTATGGAGACATGGCGGGAGGTTTTGATGTCCTTAAGGATGTGCTAAAAACCAGAGTTTATGAGCTGGCTGAATGGCGCAACAAGCTTTCTCCAGTTATTCCCCAAGAGGTTATTACCCGGCCGCCCTCAGCTGAGTTGGCTCCGGGTCAGGTCGATCAGGACTCACTGCCGGATTACGCCGAGCTGGACCAGATTTTGGAAAGTTATATCGAGAAAGACATGAGTGCTAGTCAAATTATTGCCTTGGGTTTTGCCAAAGACAGGGTAGAGCGCATGGTAAGACTGGTGGATCGAAATGAATACAAACGCCGGCAGGCTCCTATAGGTCCCAGAATTTCACAAAGGGCTTTTGGACGCGACCGGCGCTATCCTATAACCAACGGCTGGCAGCCGGGCGATTAAGTTCTGGGCTTTGTGCGCTGGAAAAACTCTGCTGCGGAATTATCTTTGCAGACCGGGGTCGTACAGCTCTCTGGTGTCAAATCCAAGCTTTTCGGGCCGATCCAGGATGCCAAAGGTTACGCGATTTAACCAGGAGCGCTTAAGTCCACCTTCAATATCCCGGTCGATAAGATTGCCGTCGGCATCCAGGGCCGGGTGTTCGGGGTAATTTTCTCGCAACACATCAATCGAGTTCTGTGCCAATTCCGGCATGCCCAGCAAAGTATAGCCTTGGGCCATCACGGCCAGTCCATCCGGGACAGCGGGAGATCCCTGAAAGTTCTCTACTACATAACGGCCCCGGTTTGTCGCGGCAAGATATGCGCCTCTGGCAAAGTAGTAGTTGGCTACGTTGATCTCGTGACGTGCGAGCAGGTTTCGCAGATAGATCATGCGTTTTCGGGCATCCGGCGCATATTGACTGTCGGGAAAGCGGGCCAAGAATTCCGAGAAGTTGGAAAAGGATTCACGTGCACTTCCCGGGTCCCGGTTGGTGATATCCAGAGGTAAAAAGTTACCGAGAAAAGAAGCTTCCTTGTTGAAGGAAATCAATCCCTTCATGTAGTAGGCGTAGTCGACGTTGGGATGCTCCGGGTGTAAACGTATAAAGCGATCCGCGGTACTGGTTGCCGCAGCGTATTGGGCGGATCTGAAATAAGCGTAAATCAGGTCGAGCTGGCTTTGTTCGGCATATACGCCAAATGGGAAGCGTGCCTCCAGGGCTTGCAGATAACCCACAGCGATAGAGTATTGCGACGACTCCAGAAGACTGGAGGCTTCTTCGTAGAGCTCCGCTTCGATCATGTTCGCCCCTAATTCTTCCTCGTCATCTGAGCCAAAAAAGGCGCAGCCGAATAAAGTTGGGGCCAACAATAGAATAAGAATGATTTTTTTTATGGGTAAGACTGTCAGATGTGGCAAAGTAGAATTCTGCATAGAATAAGCGGTTAGGTCGCGATTAAAACATACCAAGATGACTGATCCAACGATATCTGAAATTGAGACCGATGAGTCACA
>JBFHKI010000089.1:0-7615 GCA_041595415.1 Pseudomonadales bacterium
ATTTACGGGAAAATCTTCGTGACTGGGCAGGCTGCACTCGACCAGATCACCTGAGGGTAGACGTAACTTGTACAGGGTATTGGTGCCCATAAAGTGTTTGTCGCAAATGGTTGTAGCTCTTCCCCTTTCGTTATCCAGAACAATATCATCCGGGCGTAGTAGTACTTGAACACTCTGTCCACTTGGCAGTTTTTTGTTCGGTTGACCGGTCAATATGCCCAGCTCGGTGTCGACAGAATTTTCTGCAGTTTTTCCGGGTAGAAATATTCCTCGGCCGATAAAATCGGCGACAAAAAGGGTTTCAGGTTTGTGGTAAAGATCAAAGGGGGTGGCCCATTGATGTAAATTTCCCTGCGCTAAAACGCCAACTTTGTCTCCCAGGGCAAAAGCTTCCTCCTGATCGTGAGTTACTATCAAAGTGGTGATGCCCTGACTCTTGAGTAAATCACGTACCCGCAAGCTGAGGTCACGGCGTAGCTCGGTGTCCAGGCCGGAAAAGGGCTCGTCGAGCAGTAACACATCGGGCGAAGTTGCCAGAGAGCGGGCCAGGGCAACTCGTTGTTGTTGGCCTCCGGAGAGTTCATGCGGGAAGCGGTTGGACAGGTGCTCCAGCCGGGTTAAGGAGAGCAGTGATTGGCACTTCTCGCGGCGGCTCTTCCTGTCGAGCTTGTTCAGGCCAAAGCCGATATTTTCTTCAACTGTCATATGCGGGAAGAGTGCATAGTCCTGAAAAACCATACTGATGTGGCGTTTCTCTGGCGCCAGAGAATAGTCAGGAGTTGAAATTTCTTTACCCTGTAAAATTACCGAGCCCTGATCCGGTTTTAGAAAGCCGGCTATTACCCGCAGGACACTGGTTTTGCCACAACCGCTGGGGCCCAGTAAACAGGCTATTTCACCTCGGTGGATGTCAAAGCTGAGGTTGGAAAATAGAAGCGTCTCCCCCAGGCTGAGGTGCAGGTTCTGAATTTGCAGGTGCGGAAGACTATCCATACGACTATTGTGAATGGAAGCGGCTAATCGAGCAAAAATTCAATAAGTGCTTTCTGAGCGTGCAGTCGATTTTCTGCTTCTTGCCAAACAATACTGGTCTGGGGGTTATCAATTACTTCGGCGCTGACTTCGTAGCCACGGTAAGCGGGCAGGCAGTGTAAAAACACGGCATCTTTTGCGGCGTGGCTCATTAACTCGGCATTTACCTGAAAACCGTCAAAAGCCTGGTTGCGGTTGTCTTTTTCATCTTCTTGTCCCATGGATGCCCAGGTGTCAGTCACAACGGCGTCGGCTCCGGCAGTTGCTTCAATTGCCGAGTGCGTCAGTTGTACACGATTCGCGTGTTGGGCCAAAAGTTCGGCGTCCGGTTCAAAACCTTTGGGGCAGGCGATGCTGAGTTCAAAATCCCACAGAGCGGCGGCATTGATATAGCTGTTGCACATATTATTTCCGTCGCCGATCCAGGCAATTTTTTTGCCCTGAATAGAACCTCGGGTTTCTTCAAAAGCCTGTATATCGGCCAGCAACTGACAGGGGTGGTAACTGTCGGTCAAAGCATTAATTACCGGCACAGAGGACTCTTTTGCAAAAGCCTCGATTCGGCTGTGGGCAAAAGTGCGGATCATGATCAGATCCACCATGCTGGAAATAACTCTGGCGGTATCTTCTACCGGTTCGCCCCGGCCAAGCTGGGTATCCTGAGGTGATAAAAAGAGAGCGTTACCCCCCAGCTGAGCCATGCCGGCTTCAAAAGAAACCCGGGTCCTGGTCGAGGACTTCTCAAAAATCATGGCCATTACCTTGCCTTGCGCCGTTAAGTGGGGCGTCTGGCTGTGCTGTAACTTTTTCAGTTCATGAGCGCGTTTGATAATGGCCTTTAATTCTGCAGATGAGCAATCCTTAAGGGTTAAAAAGTGACGTATAGACATTAACTCGCCTCCCACTCTTGGATAACAGGGCTGAGTCGATCGACCAATATCTGGGCCTCTTGGTCTGACATGGTCAGGGGCGGTAAGAGTCGAACCCTGTTGCCGCCAGTTACGTTGATAATCAAACCGATTTCGGCTGCTTTGGTTACCAGGTCGCCGCAGGGGGCATTTAGCTCGATGGCCAACATCATGCCCGCTCCACGTACGTCAACCACATGTGGAGTATTCGCCAGCCTTTCTTGAAAGGCGTTCAGTAACCAGCCGCCCAGTTCGGCAGCTCTGTTGCAAAGCCCCTCTTGTTCTATAACGTCAATTACAGCACAGGCGACCCGACTTACCAGAGGGTTGCCACCAAAGGTTGTACCGTGAGAACCGGGTACCAACAGATTGGCTATAGATTCCGTGGCCAGGCAGGTACCAATGGGTAAACCGTTACCCAAACCTTTTGCCGTGGTCAGGATGTCAGGTTTCAGCCCCAGTTGTTGGAAAGCAAAATAACTTCCGGTTCGGCCATTGCCGGTTTGGATTTCATCCAACACCAGAAGCCACCCATTGATGTTGCAGAGGTCACGGAGTTCTTTCAGGTAGTTTGCCGGAGGAATGACCACACCGGCTTCGCCCTGAACAGGCTCAAGCATCACGGCAACTGTATTAGGTGTGGCTGCAGCTGCAACGGCCTCTACATCGCCATAGGGGACATGTGTAAAGCCATCCAGTAACGGCGCAAACCCGTTACGGGCTTTGCTGCCCCAAGTGGCTGACAAGGCTCCGAGTGAACGGCCGTGGAATGCTCCTTGACAGACAAGAATTTCAGGGCTTTCGATATTTTTGCTGTGGCCGAACAGTCGGCAGAGTTTGATAGCCGCTTCGTTTGCTTCTGTTCCGGAATTGCAGAAAAAAGCTTTCTCCAATCCGCTGATGCGGCTCAGGCGATCCCCGAGCTCCTGTTGCCAGGGGATATTAAAAAGGTTTGAACAATGGACCAGGGTATTTGCCTGTTCGGTCAAGGCATTGGTAACTGCCGGGTGGCAGTGCCCCAGACCACATACGGCCAGACCGGCAACAGCGTCCAGATATTCTTTGCCTTGATCGTCCCACACGTAGGAACCTTCGCCCTTTAGCAAAGTGAGAGCCCTTGAGCCGTAGTTGCCCATTAGGTGAGAGTTCTGCATCAGATAAACCCCGCAGCGTGTTTGGTAAAAACAAAAGGGCAGCCAATGGCTGCCCGAGAAAACCGCGCATAATATCCTTGGCTGCAGCCTATTACAATGATTGCTGCAATAGATCAACGCCTTTCTGGTTCAGTCTCTCGAGATTAACAATTGTGCGCTTCTATGAGTGTGAATCGGCTAGAATTGCGACTCAATCCAAAATATGTAATTGCCATGCTCAGTAACCTGTTCAAACCGGCTTGGGAACATAAAGATCCAGAGCGCCGTATCGAAGCAATCAAGACATTTTCAGAGGAGGATGCCGGACATCAGGAAATATTGGCTAATATTGCCCAGACGGATGAAGTTGCTAGCGTTCGGGATGCCGCTATTGGTGAATTGTTGAATCTGCAACTGTTGCAGACAATCTATCAGGATCAGAAATCCGTCACTGCCCAGGCTCGACTACAGGACCTGATTCGATCCAGAGAGGAAAGACATCAGAATCTGGTTGCGGCTTTTGTACCCAATGCAAATCCCGATTTTTTACCGCTAGTTGCCTGTTCCTGCCCGACTCAGACTGTACGTAATTCAGCGCTGGATTTGATACAAGATCCGCAACAAATTGCATTTGTAGCTGGAGAGTCTGAATTTGCCGATACTCGAGAGAGGGCTGCCTCACAGGTAACAGGCTTGGTTTTGCTTGAGCCCCTGTGGAAAAAGGTTCGAGAGCGGGATAAAAGCTTGGCGAAAATTTTACAGGAGAGGATAGAAGAGCTGCATCGCGCAGAGCAAAAACGCCTCGAGATTGCCGATAAGGCCGAAAAAATTGTCGAGTCGATGGCAGAGTTGAAGCAATCCACATGGACGCCTCAATACAACTTGAAGTTTTTGGCGCTGGTGAATCAGTGGCAACAGATCGAGACTGAGGTCGAAACATCTCTCGCTGATAAGTATCGCGAACTGGCGATAGGGGTTGAGGCTGTAGTAGTTGAACATCGGCAGGTTCTGGAAGCGATTGAGAAACAGCAGCAATTGGTTTCTGACGCCCGGCAATTACAGGCCGACGCCAAGGATCTGGATCGCGATGCCCTAGGTATGCAAATGGAACGCTGGGCCATGTTGCGGCGTTTGTGGCTGGACTCACTGGCCTTGGCAATTCCCGATCCCCTGTTGCAGGAGAGTTTTGATCAGGTGGGGGGGTATTTTCAGGCTCTGGAAAGGTTGATGGAAAAGCAGGACACTTTTATGGCGTTTTCGGTTGAGCAATTATCCAATACAACCGAAACCGAAACCGAAACCGAAACCGAAACCGAAACCGAAACCGAAACCGAAACCGAAACGGCCCACCAGTCGGTGGCTCCCCTGGAAACGCAAAGGTTAAAGTCTCAGGTGGAAGAAATGCAGGCCGCGTTAAAGGCGGTTGACTGGCCCCGGTCAATAACCCCACCAAAAGTTTTGCTTGAGATGAAGGCAGTTCTGGAGGCCAGACAGTCCTTGCTAAAACAACAGCTTGCCGATGAAAAGCAAAAAGTTGAATCTTTTACCAAACAGATAGGTCGATTGAACGGGGCTGTACGCCGTGGAGACCTTCGCATGGCGCGAGGTGTCTACAATAAGCTTCAGCATAAGATTGAAAAACTCGATTCCTATTTGCGACCTAAAATTCAGGAGCAATGGGACAAGGCTGAAAAGGCCTACAAAGAAATGCTGGACTGGAAAGAGTTTGCAATCCAGCCAAAGTTTGTTGAGCTCTGTGAGCAGATGGAGTCTCTCGTTGATTCCGGTCTGGAACCTCTGGAGCAGGCCTCGGCCATAAAGAAAATACAACAGGAATGGAAAAAACTGGAAGCGCTGGCAGCGGATGAGGTTTGGCAGAGGTTTCAGTCAGCCGGAGACAAGGCATTCGAACCTTGTGCAGCCTTTTTCGCCGAACAGGAAAAACAGCGTGCGAAAAATTTAGAACAACGCAAGCTGGTTGTTGAGCGGCTGAAAGCTCTGGTGGTATTACCAGAATCGGAGCAGTGGCAACAAAACCCGGACTGGAAATCACTGCGCAAAGATCTGCGTGAAATCCGTGAAGAGTGGCGCAGATACGCAGATGTTGATCAGCAGAAATGTCGCAAACTGGGTAAAAAATATGCCGAAATGACCCGTAAGCTGGAGCAGTATATCAAGGCGGAATGCCAGGCAAACCTGGTACGCAAGCAACAGCTGATCGACCGGGCGGTGGCCATGTCGGCTATGGATGTGGCGAGTATTTCGCTGGATCAATTAAAAGACTTACAGTCCAGTTGGAAGCATATTGGTATCACCGATCGCCGTGATGACCAAAAACTCTGGAAGCGGTTTCAGGAAAGTTGTGATGCTGTTTTTGCCAAACATCGACAGCGCATCGACGCCAGCCGCGCTGAAGAAAAGGCGCAAAGTGATGAGGCGAAAAAAATTATCCAGTCAATTCGTGAACTGACGAAAGTCGAGTCCGGGGTGGCACCGGATGAAAATCGAATGGCGGAATTAGTGGAGGCCTATCGGCAGCTTCCCAAGCTGCATGAGCCCTTGCAGAAAAGCCTTGATCGTGATCTTGGCAAGGCGACCGAACAGGTGCAATCCGCAGTCAAAAAATATCAAAGGCAACGCAAAAATCAATATTTGCAGGAGATGCAAAGGCGAGCTGGAATATGTGCTGCTTTAGAGCCTTTGGATGCCGGGAAGGATGCCGTCCGAATTGAAGAGTTGCTGGCGGATTGGGATATCAGTCCGCTGCCCACCGAAGAGACGGCCGGGATGGAGCAGCGCAAAGAAAATGCCTTGAGCAAAAAATTTGAAGGTGCAGATTTTGATGACGCAGAGCGTCAGAGGCGTTTGATATGTATAGAACTTGAATCCTTGCTGGGTCGGGATAGTCCGCCAGAGGATCAGTCCTTGCGAATGCAGTATCAACTCGAGCAAATGCAGTCAAAAGGATTAGGCGCCAATGCCAATCTGAATATAGCCAAGCGTGCACTTGAGCAGAGAAAAATCTGGTACCAGCTACCCGCAGCGGAAGCTGCTGTGCAAAGCTCTCTGGATCTGAGGTTTCACGATTTGATCAATTTGGCCGATGATATCCGGAGTGCATAGTTCTCGTGCACTTCAACTCGGTGTGTTTTCCAGTCGAGTAGCTGCAGTTGCCGAGGAAATGGGTACGGTTTTAAAGCGAGCCGCTTTTTCAGCCAATATAAAGGATAGACTGGATTATTCCTGTGCCCTGTTTGATGCGAAGGGGCACTTGATCGCGCAAGCGGCACATATCCCCGTTCATCTGGGTAGTATGGCTTTTGCCATGACAGATCTGGTGGGTAACCATCGCTGGCAGGATGGGGATACTCTGGTTTTAAACGACCCCTTCAAAGGGGGTACGCATTTGCCGGATGTTACTTTGGTGTCGCCGGTTTTTGTCGAAGGTCTATTGCTGGGCTTTGTTGCAAACCGGGCGCACCACGCAGATATTGGATCCGAAGCGCCGGGCTCCATGCCTTTGTCTTGCTCGTTGTTTCAGGAGGGGGTGATTATTCCTCCGCGCCTGATTGCGCAGCAGGGAAAGATCCTTGAGGAAGAGTTTGCCGAACTGACCCGGGATTTGGGAGAGAACTCCAAAGGTGATTTTGTCGCCCAGTGGAGTGCTAATCGTTGTGGTATCAAACGGCTGGCTGCATTGATTCTGGCAACCGGAATTGAGGATTATCTAAGCCTGATCCAGGACTTGAACCAGTATGCGGCCAGCTTGGCCGGAACGCGCTTAAAAAGCTTGCCGTCGGGTAGTTATCGATTTCGTGATTATTTGGATGAGGATGGTCAGGGAACCCTGGATATCCCATTGCAAGTTGAAATTCGGGTTTCCAATGGACAGGTTGAAGTTGATTTTACCGGCACCAGTGGCCAGGTCGCAGGAAATTTGAACTGTCCAAAAACCGTAACAGTAGCTGCGGTTCTCTATGTTTTCCGTTGTCTACTCCCCAGCGATGCTCCAGCTTGTCATGGATTATTTGAAAGAATTTCGGTTTATGCCGAGCCGGGTAGTCTCCTCAATGCCGAGTATCCGGCAGCAGTTGCTGCAGGCAATGTCGAGACTTCCCAGCGAGTAGTGGATTTGGTTATAGGTGCTTTGGCCAAAGCTCTGCCGGATGAAATGCCAGCTGCGTCACAGGGCACAATGAATAATCTGGCGATGGGTGGAGTGTCAGAAGGGCGCAAGTGGAGTTACTACGAAACCATCTGTGGTGGAACCGGAGCGCATAAAGATGGGAGAGGGCTTGACGCTATTCAGTCTCATATGACCAACACGCTAAATACGCCCATTGAAGTTCTGGAGAGCGAGTTTCCTCTGCGACTATCGACCTATCGTTTGCGAAAGGGCTCGGCAGGCAGCGGGTGTTTTTGTGGAGGTGAGGGGGTGATTCGTGAATACGAATTTTTACAGCCCACACAGGTTAGTCTGATTACTGAAAGACGTATTTACTCTCCCTGGGGCTTGCATGGCGGATCTAATGGAGCTAACGG
>JBFHKI010000090.1:0-7573 GCA_041595415.1 Pseudomonadales bacterium
AGGCTATCCGAGATTTGTCAGCCCTTGGCGATCAAAGCTAGATAAAGTGGTTTTAAATCGGGATTTGGCGGGTTTGCAACTCGAACCTATGGGTAGTCATCACCTGCAACAGCTTGCAGATCTGCACCAGAGTATTAACCCTTCGCCCTGGTCTGTTGATCAGTGGAAAACCTGTTGTGATACACCAAATTATCGCAACTGGGTTGCGGTACATCCCCGGTCCGGCCTGTTGGTGGGCTTTAGTTGTTTTTTGTGTCTGGGGCCGGATGTAGAGCTGTTGAATATCGGTGTGGCACAGAAATTTCAAGGCCGGGGGGTTGGCGAGGATTTACTCAAAGCCTGTTTATTGATGATGCCGGAGTCGGCGGAGCGGTGCTTTCTGGAAGTCAGGCGTTCCAATATTCCGGCGATAAACCTCTACCAAAAGCTGCAGTTTGAGCAAGTTGGCGAGCGTAAAGACTATTATCGACTGGTTAATGGGTTAATAGAGGACGCCCTGATATTCCGTAAAGACCTAAAAAGCTGACAAATGAATTCGTGCGGGCTATTGATGTTAATCAATGCCTTTCTTGCCTGAGGGGGTAGATTGATTCTGTTGGTGTACAAATTTATTTTCGGGAGTTGTTGCTCATGTCAAAAGTTATTGTCGTGCCGGTGGACGGTTCGGATCAATCCAGAAAAGCCTTGGAGTTTGCGGCTGACTTGGCTACTCACTACAAAGCAGAACTAAAGCTGATATATGTTACTGAACCCTTTGTAGTAGAAGATGTGTTCTCTATAAGCACTATTCCTGTACCGGTAGATCTGGATGATCTCAGCATGGAGAAATACGGTAATGAAGTGCTGGATAAGGCTGAGACCATAGTTCGCGACTCCGGTGCAGCGTCGGTTAGTAAAAAGGTTTTAAAAGGTGATCCGGCTAAGGCTATTTTGGCTTTTTCAGAGAAAGCAAAAGCCGACATGATCGTGATTGGCAGCAGAGGCTTGGGCAACGTCTCCGGATTTTTGCTCGGCAGCGTTTCGCAGAAGGTGGCGCATCAGGCGCATTGCACCTGCATTACCGTGAAATAAAATCGCCATAATACTGACGTCCAACTGTCCTGAAACCTTCAAATCCCGCCCAAAACTGCCATTAATTGGTGCAAGAGCAAGATTTCATTGAACTTTAAGATTTTATTTGTTGACGGCGGTTGGCATCCTTGTATAGTCAAGTTTGCCAGAAAATCGGCTTTACCCTGAGTTCAGTGTTTCGAAGTTCCAAGTAATACCTCGTCCTGTAATTCTTAAGTTATACCAATTTTCAGCAATACCTTAAATTACATTTATAGACAGGACAGTAAATTATGTCAGACAAAGTTACCGGAACAGTTAAGTTCTTCAACGAATCAAAGGGCTTCGGCTTTATTTCACAAGAAAATGGACAAGACGTTTTTGTTCACTTCTCAAGCATTCTTGGCGACGGTTTTAAAACTCTCGCTGAAGGCCAAAAAGTAGAATTCACCGTTGGTCAGGGCAAAAAAGGCCCACAAGCGGAGAATGTTATTGGTCTTTAATTAAAAGTCCAAATATAAAAAAGCCAGTGTTTACACTGGCTTTTTTTATGGATGATAAAAGGTCAACAGTTAGACTATTTCAAGCTAAGCCAGAGAGCATGTGCTACCCCTGGTATCCACATAAGGATACAGAGGACAATGTTGATCAACAGGTCTTTACCTGCGCCTGATTTAAGGAAGACCGCCAGAGGCGGCAGGAGTACCGAAATTATGATGAGAACTATCTTGTTATCCATGGATGCACCTCTTTAATCAGGGTTGAATATTTTATGTGCCGAATTTATTCGTCACTATAGGGACGGTTGTTATTGAACCCTATGCTTCAACCAAGAATAAAGTTATTTTTTAGAGAGTCTTCCTCTTAAACAGGTTCGTTCTACGCTTCCTGTATTCCCAAGCATGCCAGAAGCGTCGAGCGATCGGGCTGATCAATCACCAGCTTTTCCTTATCGTCTTTTTCGAGCTGTTTTAATCGGTATTCGGCTTTTGATGCCGTTGAGCGTCCGCCGATCGAACATTGATAGACCAGGGCCGTGGGTTGCTGGGCTCGCAAAAATTTCGAGCCGCGACCGAGGCGATGTGCCTCGAATCGCTTTTCGACGTCGGTAGATATACCGGTATAGAGAGCTCCGGTATCTGTCCTGATCAAATAGAGATGCCAATTGGACATATCTATTGGCTGTTTCAGCTACGGCTGGTTACTTCCAGCAGGTGATAGCCGAACTGGGTTTTAACCGGACCTTGAACGGTATTCAGGTCAGCAGAAAAAACTACTTCGTCAAACTCTTTAACCATCATTCCGGGACCGAATGAACCCAGATCTCCGCCGTTGCGGCCAGAGGGGCAGCTGGAATGTTGCTGGGCAATTTTGCCAAAATCGGCGCCAGCTTCGATTTGGTTTTTCAGATCCAGGCATTCGGCTTCGGTGTTTACCAGAATGTGTCTTGCAGTTGCTGTACTCATGTTGATGTCCTGATGATGGTGAAGTTAAAAGTTAAGAATTGAACAGGGTCAGATGCGCGAGGTAGTTTCGGTCATTACCAGAGAGATACCGCGCATTATTTTTTTTACCGGCTTGGGAAAATCGATCCCGCCAGCCGCCAGTGCGCTGTTCTGGTGACGTGCTTCATCCTTTTGCATCTGTTCGACGATGGCGATACTTTTGCTATCCGATTCTGGCAGTCGGCCCAGATGGCTTTGTAAGTGCTGACATACCTGTTCTTCTGTTGCGGCGACAAAGCCCAAAGAAATGCGGTCTGAAATTGCACCGGCTACGGCGCCAATAGCAAAGGACGCAGAGTAAAACAGCGGGTTGAGGTAGCTGGTATGGCTATCCAGTTGGTCGAGTCTTTCCTGGCACCAGCTCAGGTGGTCCACTTCCTCTTCGGCTGCGGCCTCCATTTCTTCTCGTACTTCTGGAAGTCTGGCAGTAAGAGCCTGCCCCTGATAGAGCGCTTGGGCACATACCTCGCCGGTATGGTTGACGCGCATAAGGCTGGCAGCTTGTTTGCGCTCGATTGCGGACAGATCCGGTTCTGCCAGCTTTTCTGCCGGAGAGCAACGTTGAGCAGTTGGCCGTGCAAAGATGGTCAGGATGGCGTTATTGGCGCATTCGATAATTTGATCGGTTTTACTGTAGTTTCGACTGGACATAGCTGAATTCTATCAGCTCTTAAGGACAATTTCGGCAGCCCTGTGCCAGAGTTTCCCCAAGCCTTTTACCATCAGTTCACTGGCGCGGATTTGAGACAATCTGTAATTCCGGGCAGAGTAGTTTTCCAGCAAGCAATTCATCTCTGAATCGGATAACTGCAGGTAGCAAGAGAGGCTTGCAAGGTCAAAAAGAGGATGTGCATACCGGGCGTATTCCCAGTCGATAAAAAGGAGACGGGTTCCGTTCCAGAGGACATTTCCGGGGTTCAGGTCGTGGTGACAAAAGCACCGTTCCGGGCTTTGATCCCAACAATCAGCTAAATCCAGTATATCTTTACACTCGTCTCTGAATTCCCTATGGCCCGTCTTTTCGTCAATGATCTTCAGGTAGTTAAGGATAGTTTGGCGATAGCCGATAGTAGGTGCGGGAGCAGAAGATTCGTGTAGTAGGCTGAGCTGTTGCCCCAGAGCTTTTATTTGTAGTTCGTCCAAGGACTTTCTGCTGAGCGGTTCACCGGCCCAAGAATAGACAGCCGCCAAACCTGAAGAGTCGGTATACACGGCGTCAGGAGCCAGACCGCGCCCGGCGGAGAACTGGTTGATGGCCAGTTCGTTTTGCCAGTGTGTCAGGAAGTTGTCGGGCAGATCCTGACTGAGACGAGCCAGATATAGATCTTCGCCTGAACGAAGTTTCCAGCACTGATTAACTGTGCCCTTGGCAATTCGGGATTCGAGGATTAGTGGAGGTCGGTTGAGAAAGTAAGGCGAGCTTTGACACTGCTCGAGCAAGTTTTCAAGACGTGGCGTTAAAGGCTCAGGCATGCAGAGCTTTTTTCCAGCTGTACCAGCCGTAGGCAGCGATAAAGACATAGGAAAACATCAACATGGCGGTAAGGAACATCGCTCTGTCCAGATAGAGATAGACCGAAATGGCGTCGAGAACTATCCAGTAAAGCCAGTTTTCCAACACCTTGCGTGTCACCATAAAAGTGGCGACCAGCGCTCCCCAGGTAGTAACGGAGTCGAGAAAGGGCAGGGCTGCCTGAGTGTGCCGGCTCAACAGGTATCCGGATACCAGACTGAGGCAGAGTATGAGTGCCAGATTAATCAGGTGATATTTCAGTGGCCAGGAATGGATAGTTCTTGGGCTGTGATCTTCTGCACCCTTGGTCCATTGCCACCAACCGTAAAGCGCCATGATCAGGTAGTAGATGTTCAGTGGCGATTCCATCAGCAGGCTGACATCCCAAAACAGGCAGATAAATATGGCGGTAGAGATCAGGGCTGCCGGCCAGCAAAGGACACTTTCCCTGGCCGCAAAGACGACATAGGCGATACCCAGCAAAACCGCAGTTGTTTCCCAAGGTCGTGCCAGTATTATCTCGAAGAGTTGTATCGCCAATGCCGTCATGTAAGGTAAAACCTATAGGTTAATAACCGAGTGTTCCCGGTCGGAGCTCAGTATCTTTGTTACCAGTGCCATGGGAACACCAGCTTCAAAAGGTGTCTTCAGACACTTGGCGATAGATGACATTACCAGGTCGTACTCTCCGTGAACCTGAGTACTCATGGTATTGGTTTTTACACTCAAGCCTTCCACTTCTTTCAGCGCGTTGATAAAGGCAAGTATTTCCGGGATAAATTCATCCTGTAGCGGGTACAGGCTCATTTCTACTGAAATTCTCATAGCTATTTTCCTTTGATTGAGGCCGGAGTCTGGACTCCGGCCGGTTGAATCGGGTTATAAACGATATTCGACACTCAGACCAATTTCGCGCGGGTCACCAAACTGAAAGTAAGAGCTGGTTGCATAATTGTCCCTCGGGTCGTTGCCAAAGGAGCCAAAACCACGGGTTGTGTAATCTTCGTTGGTCAGGTTTCTGCCCCAGAATGAAATTTCGATATTGTCTGCAGCATCCCAGACCAGTCGGGCATTTATCAGTCCGTAGGCCTCGGATTCGGCGAAGTGGCGGTTGGAGAAGCGAAATTTGTCTTTTGCTTCATAAGCAATCCAGAGGTTCAGGTTATCGAGCAGGGCTATATCGGAGCTGATACTCAGTTGATACTCGGGCGACTGGGCCAAAACTTCTCCGGACATGTCGTAGGGAATTACGTAGTCAATGTCATCATCAGCATCTATATCAACCTGTTCGGCATTGATATGGCTGTAGCTCAGGTATTCATCGAAGGCGGTTTGCATCAACCCCAGGCTGGCACTCATGCTGATCCGGTCCGTCAGGGGTACATAGACTTCCGCTTCCAGTCCGTAGCTATGGGCTTTGGCCGCGTTGTCGATGTAATCCTCAAAGGAGCAAACGCCACCACCTGCAGGGCAGCTAACAAAGGATTGCTTGACTTGGGCATTGCGGCGGTCCTGATAGAAAAGAACTATCTGACTGTGGATACCTGAATCGAGCATACTTTTTAAACCCAGCTCATAATTCCACAGGGATTCGGTTTCGTATTCCAGTGGAATAACGGCACCGCGAGCGACATTTATACCACCGGTTTTGTAGCCGCGGGCGATACGCGCATAGGCAAAATGCTGTTCACCAAGATCAGCTGAAATGCTGATATGACCACCGGTCAAGGTTTCGTCTGTATCAGTATTTTGGGCCAGATTATCACTGTAATCGGCTGTGAATTTCTCACTGCGCAAACCCAGAGTGAGGGAAGCAGTGTTGGTCAGAGGTAGATCGAGTTCGCCATACAGGGCGGTATTCTCAGCTTCGTATCGGCTGGTGAACTGGGCATCATAAGTGTAGTTGCGAACCAGATCTTCCTTTTGCGACTTGGCATAAATACCGGCAACCCAGCTTATTCCCTCAGCCGAAACCGATGACAGTAGGCGGATGTCCAGTGTATCTGTTGAAATATCCCGCAGATATTCATCAAAGCTGGAGTAAGGTCCCCAGTATTCGGGGTTGGCCACCAGGTCTCCACAGGGCAAATCCAGACAGATATCCGGGTTGGTCCAGTCTTCATCATAGCTATAGATCGAATCGGACTCAGCCGTGGACAGATTGACTTCCAGGCTTAGTTGGTCGGATATCAGATAGTTGGCAACGGTGGAAAAGGCTATTGAATCCAATGCGTCTGTGCCGGGTTCGTCTGAAAGGGTTTGACGACTGTTATCGAGAGTGAAGCTATCGTAGCCGTTGTCGATATCCAGTTTGACCAGGTTGAATTGCATATCGAGCCGTTCAGAGACCTGCCAGTCCAGCTTGCCGCGAACGGTCTGCTCGTCAATATTCTGGGTGTCATCTCGATTGAGGTACGTGTTCTCCACGTAACCATCACTTTGATTGCTTTCGATCGCCAATCGTCCGCTGATGTTGTCTGTCAGTCCGCCGTTAAGGACAAAACCCAGCTCAGAGCTGTCGAGGCTGCCGTCGTTGCCAGAGACATTGCCCACTCCGGCCGTCAGGATGGCTTCAAAATCCTGAGTCGGGCTGTTGGAGTGCATATTGATCATGCCGGCTAAAGCGTTGGCACCAAAAAGGGTGCCCTGTGGGCCGCGGAGTATTTCAACCTGGTCGATATCAAATAGAGTAGCGGCTCCGCCCAGGGAGCTGTAGTCGATACCATCTATTAACAGGCCGACACTTGGGTTAAGTGGGTCGACAAACTGGCTGCGCTCGCCAATGCCGCGAATCTGGAAAAATCGACCGCGCGAGGCGCCCGATGCGTAGTTCAGGTTTGGTGCGGTAGCAAAAACTTCAGTGAGAAAGTTCGCGCTTCGGTCAGCTATTTCATCAGAGCTGATAACACTGACGCTATTGGCCGTTTCCATAAGGGGTAATGGGCGAAATTCAGCACGGACGATAATTTCTTCGATTTCAGCTTGTGCAATGGATGCGCTACTGACGGCAAGACTGAGCAAGCCGAGGATGGGTGTTACAGGAGATAATTTCATTTAGGTTCCCTTGTCTTCGTAAGAAGTGAGTCAAAAGAACCGGTCGCATTGCTATAGGGGAGCACTAGAACTGCTAGATATTCCTATTCCTACGCCGGTGCTAACCGGATCAGGTTCAAAGGGTTTATCGGTTACTACCGAAATCTCAGGTGTCCGATCTGACACCACCCCTCAGGATTTACTTGCAAAACCCTGATGGGCTTGCAAGAGGCCGCGGATTCTAGCGCTTGATGGCGCGCCAGGCAATATCTCTGCGAAGGGTCATGCCCTCCCAGCTGATAGTGTCGGCCAATTCATAGGCCTTTTGTTGGGCTTCAGAGACGTGTTTGCCCAAGGCTGTGGCGCAAAGTACCCGCCCGCCGCTGGTAACAATTTTGTTGTCCTGTACTGCCGTGCCGGCGTGAAAGATCTTTTTATCCAGGCTTTGGGGTGTCTCCAGACCCTGAATCAC
>JBFHKI010000091.1:0-7570 GCA_041595415.1 Pseudomonadales bacterium
ATTTAGCACTTGCTGATTTGCCCCACGAGCATGCTCCTCAGCTGGCGCCTCAGATGCCCCGGGGAACTTTTTAACCCCTTTGGCCAGCAAAAAAAGAGCAAAAACCATCAACGTCAGAAACACAAACACCGTCCCCATGCCATAGAGCATGAGATCAAACCCTTGTGAAATTATCGCGCTTTCTAGACCTTGCATTGGACCTTCGCAACCAGAGAACCCTGACGAGCACATTGTGCGCCCGCACAATAAAAAACAGAATACCCCAATCGCTCCGAAGAAATCCACAAAAGTGTAACAAAGTTACAATTATTTATGTAATAAAATTACAGTGGATATTAATTGCTAGCCCTCGAAGCAGAGACGTCTGGGCAAACTGCGGGGGAAAATATCTATCAATCAAACTCTGGCAAAATCTTCAGCACGATAAACCCATCTTTGCATGAGGAGCTTTGCGTTTCCGGGATAACGCTCCAGAAGCTCGGGGGCATTTTTTTTCGCTTCAGCCAAAAGCTCAACATCGCGCATAAGATCGGCAATCCGGTAATTCGCCTCACCGGTCTGGCGAACACCCAATAGCTCACCCGGACCGCGCAAACGCAAATCGACCTCGGCCAATTCAAAACCATCACTGGTCTCCCGCATGGCTTTGAGGCGCTCACGGGCGGGAGCCGACAAGGGCGTACCATACAACAATATACAGTGAGACTGATCCACACCCCGACCCACGCGGCCACGCAGTTGATGCAATTGAGCCAAACCCAGTCGTTCGGGATTTTCGATCACCATCAATGAGGCATTAGGCACATCAACACCCACTTCGATAACTGTAGTGCTGACCAGCAAATCTGTTTCACCACTTCGAAAGCGATCCATTACCTGATCTTTCTCAGCCGGCTTCATTCGACCGTGTAGCAGACCGATCTCAAGCTCTGGCAACACAAGTCGCAGTTCATCCGCAGCCAGTTCGGCGGCTTGCAGGTCAAAGTTTTCCGATTCCTCAATCAGAGTGCAGACCCAATAAGCCTGTCTTCCCTGAGCACAGGCGTTACGGATAGATTGAATAACTGAATCGCGACGATCCCGACCAATCAGTGCGGTGCTAACGGGCTGGCGACCAGCCGGGTACTCGTCAATCACCGAAAGGTCGAGATTGGAGTAATGGCTCATGGCCAGAGTTCGGGGAATCGGTGTGGCAGTCATAACCAATTGATGCGCTCGCCGCTCTCCTCCGGTATGGGCTTTCTGGGTCAGGGCAAAACGCTGCCCCACACCAAAGCGGTGCTGCTCATCGATAATAACCAACCCCAAAGAGCAGAACACCACCTCATCCTGAAACAGGGCTTGAGTGCCTACCACCATTTGCGCCGACCCTTTTTCCAGCATCGACAACATGGATTCACGGGCTTTGCCTTTGGTTCTGCCGGTCAAAGAAACCACTTTAATACCCAAGGGAGTCAACCAGGCAGAAAAATTTTTCAGGTGTTGCTCCGCCAGAATTTCCGTCGGTACCATCAAGGCAACCTGCAAACCTGAAGCAATTACCTGAATCGCTGCCATTGCAGCAACCAGCGTTTTTCCCGATCCAACATCACCCTGCAAAAGGCGCAACATGGGACTGGTAGTAGAAATATCGGCAAATATTTCATCACTGACACGCATCTGCGCTGTAGTAGGAACAAAACCTACCTGATTAAGCAGTTTGGCATTTAAAGCCGGATCAATATCAACCTTGTAAGCTTGCTCTTGCCGAGCCTGAACTCTTAGTTCGGCCAGGCTGACCTGATGCGCCAGTAATTCTTCATAGGCCAGTAGTCTTTGGGCCGGACGCATACCATCTTGCAAAAGCTCCTTTGCTATATCCGCTGGCGGTTTGTGCAACTCCATCAGCGCATCTTGCAGACCAATATCGAGCTTGCCAAAACGCATTCCTTCAGGAGTCAGATCTCTGAGACTGTCCGCAGACACCTGCTGCAACACCTGTTGCACCAGATCGCGAATACGCTTCTGCCCCAAACCTTCGGTTGTCGGGTAAACAGGTGTCAGGCTTTGCTCCAGAGCAACCTCAGCATCATCAACAAAACTGTATTCCGGGTGGTATAGCTCCAACCCGTTGGCCCCGGGGCGCGGCTCACCAAAACATCGGATACGCCGTCCGGTCTGAAAGGCCGATTTTTGCGCGGCACTGAAATGAAAATAACGAATTGTGGTAATACCAGTATTGTCGCCGAGCTTTACTACCAGAGACCGGCGGCGACCCATAACAATGGCTGCACCCAAAACCTCAGCATCCACCAAAGCGGAAACGTAGGGCTGCAAGGCGCCAATAGGTGTGATGCGGGTGCGATCTTCGTAACGAATCGGTAGATGGAATAACAGATCCTGCAGGCTGATGATCTTCAGTTTGGCCAAAAGACTCGCCAGACTGGGTCCAACGCCTTTAAGCTCGGTTACCGGCCTGCTGGCGAGATCTTTCACTGATAATCCACTCACAAAACTCCGGGGGCAGAACAGCCCAATCAGGCTTTCTTGCGACGCCCACCCAGAGGTTTGATTTTTGTACTCAGCTCACAGCCCAAAATGGATTGCCGAACCGCATCAATTGCCTTATGCCGGGGAAAGCTGGCACGCCAGGCCAGGGCAACCTTACGGGAGGGTCCGGGAGAGGTAAAAGGGCGCCAAACCAGAACACCTTCGCGATACTGGGGATTTTCGGCTGCAGATTGAGGCACCACTGTAATTCCCAGATCGGAAGCCACCATATGCCGCAATGTTTCCAGAGAGCTACCCTCAGCGGCTGTGCGCACCCGGGATTGATTTTCTTCAAGAGACTGTCGCAAACCGGTACAGGAATCCAGAATCTGATCGCGAAAACAGTGGCCTTCGCCAAGCAGAAGAACATCGTTCTCACTGAGATCTTTGGCCGAAATCGACTTTTTTTCTGCCAGAGGATGGGTCTTGGGCATCAGCACCACAAAAGGCTCTTCGTAGAGAACCTGGGTAACCACATCCGGCTCGGTAAAAGGCAGGGAAATAATAATGACATCCAGCTCACCATTGCGTAGACGCTTGCGCAGAGTGGCGGTATAACCCTCTTCGATAACCAGAGGCATTTCTGCCGCCGATTCACGAATTCGGGGAATCATTTGCGGAAAAAGGTAAGGGCCAATGGTAAAAATAGCGCCTATAGCCAAGGGGCTGGAAAGCTGATCTTTACCCTCATCAGCCAGGTCGCGAATCGCAGAAGTCTGTTCAAGTACGCGCTGTGCCTGCTGAACAACCCGCTCACCTACAGGGGTAGGCTGCACGCGGCTTTTGGTTCGTTCAAACAGGGCGACACCCAGCTCACTTTCAAGTTTTTTTACGGCAATACTGAGGGTTGGCTGACTGACAAAACAGCGGTCTGCCGCCCTGCCAAAGTGTTGTTCTTTTGCCAGCATTACTACATAGCGCAATTCCGTCAAAGTCATCGTATGCTATCGCTTATTTTTCCAAAAATGAGTTGCTGAAGACATTGTCTGACTCTATCAGCTTTTTTCTGTAATTGTATGGATTAATCAGTTCGAAATGCCGCAAAAAACAAAATTATTGCTTATCGGCTGCGGCGACCTACCCGGCCGGTTGCTAAATCGCCTGAACTTTGACCAGTGGCAGATTTCCGGCTTGCGCCGATCATCTATTCCCATGCCAGGGGTTAAAATGACCTATGGCGACGCCACCAATCCGGGACATATAACACCTTTACTGGAAGCCGAGCCCGACCAGATAATTCTCTGCCTGACTCCGGACAATCGAACCCCGGCTGCTTACCGCAACACCTATCTACTGGCAGCACAACAGCTTGCCAGTACGGCACAGCGTCTCGCACCTGACAGCCATTTGATAATGGTAAGTAGCACCAGTCTCTACGCCCAGAACAATGGAGAGAGTGTAAATGAAGCTTCGGCTTGTCAGCCACAGACTGGGACCGCACAAATTTTGCTGGCGGCAGAACAGGCGATCGCCAAAAGTCATAACCCATTTTCTATTGTGCGTTTTTCCGGAATCTATGGCCCGGGGCGCAGGCGTCTACTGGACAGGGTAAAAACCGGGAAACTCAGCCCCCTGAACCTGCCGCACTGGACCAATCGCATTCACTCCAAAGATTGTGCAGCAGTTCTGGAGCATCTGATACAACATCCACAGTGGTCAAAAAACGGAGCGGGGGTGTTGCTGGCAAGTGACTGCAAACCAGCATTAAACACAGAAGTGGAAACCTGGCTTGCCGAACAAATGGGTGTTGCCCGTGAAACAGCACCAGAAAAAATTAACCCTCCCACTGGCAAGCGATGCAGCAACCAACGTCTTTTGGAATCGGGCTTCCAGTTTCAATACCCCAGCTATCGCGAAGGCTACCAAGCCATGATGGCTTCAGACCGGAACACATGAAAAGCTCAGGGGCGATAAACCCCGACATTTTGATAGCCCGCCTCAAGCAATAATTCGGCATGTAGCCGACTCATAATACCGCGCTCGCAATACAGCAGATAACTGGCGTCCTGAGGCTGTTCGGCAAAGCGTTTTTGTATCTCGAAAAAAGGTATCGGCACCACCCGGTTGTTTTGCAACTCCAAAGCTTTTTCCAACCTTTCATCAGGGTGGCGCACATCGATTACCACCGCATCCGCATTCGGCCGGGACAGAACGTCCACGGGCAAAGTGGCAATATCCTCAATTAATTTGCGCAAGGGGATCTGGCGAGCTTGGGCAATCACCGAATCCACCAGGCCTGTATCCAGACCGGACTCAATAAGCTCAACTTTGTCAAAACGCGCCTTGGTTGTCGGACGCACAGAATTTATACCACAGTACTCAGGGCTGGATTCGGCCATCTTGGCCGTACCAATATGTCGCGCAATATCGATAATCTCGCCCTTGTCCATATTGATCAAGGGACGCATCACCAAACAGTCGGCAACCTTATCTATAACACGCAAATTGGCCAAGGTCTGGCTGGACACCTGCCCGACACTCTCTCCGGTAGCAATAGCATCAATTTCATATTTATCGGCTATCTTGCTGGCGCAGCGCATCATGTAACGCTTTAAAATCACGGTGGCATAATTGCCCGGTACCTTGGAGGCAATTTCCGACACAATCTGCTCAAAGGGCACTGTGATAAACCTTGAATCGTGCGAAGA
The DNA here is from genome assembly GCA_041595415.1 of Pseudomonadales bacterium. Lineage (GTDB taxonomy): Bacteria > Pseudomonadota > Gammaproteobacteria > Pseudomonadales > GM7GCV1 > JABJGI01. The sequence continues at coordinate 5,178 of JBFHKI010000091.1, forward strand.
ACCAAACCTTTGCCACAGGTGATAGGCCATATGACGTGTAGCTATCTCATGAGCCCGTCCACCGATATTAAAAAACAGAAAGTGAGTCAACATCCCGCGGCGCATAGCCTGATAAGAAGCGACCGAAGAATCGAACCCTCCGGAAATCAGAGATATAACTTTATCCTGTGAGCCAATAGGAAAACCACCCAGACCGGACCAGGTCTCCCCGAGAAGAAACAATCGATCTGCACGAACCTCCAACTCGACCCACATGTCAGGTCTTTTCAAATCAACCGAGCGCGCCGGCGTTTGTGTCATCAATGCACTGCCCACAGCGCGCTCGACATCCATCGAATTAAAAGACTGCTTGCCACTACGCTTGGCACGCACCCCGAAGCTCTTATCTTCCATATCACGACCGTAGTGACTCACCGCCAGAGCACAGATGTCTTCAAGTGTCTCAAAATCAAACGCCTGTATTTCACTAAACTTGGAAATGCCCGGCGTACAGCTCAAACGCTCAACAACCTGATCTTTTAATGCCTCATCCTGACGAGAGCAGCGCACTTCGATCTTTTCCCAGTCACTTACAACCTCAACGCCTTTATCCAGGGGTTTTAACAGTCGACGAATATTGTCCTGCAAAATACGGGTTTGCAGGCGTCGAACAGGAGGACTTTTGACAACAATTTCCGGGAACAGCTTTACAACAAAGTGCATAGGGTGAAATTTTTTGACGTGCGAGGGAATAAAATCATTATACCCCTGCCAGTTTATCGACGTCACAATCAACTTTATTCATGTCAAATTAGATCTGGCCTGATTTTTGCTTCACTATGGGGCGCTATCGGCAACTTAAATTTTCAGAATTATGTTGCTTTAGCTTCTCTGCTCGCGTGAAAATGCCAAGCGCTTTTCAATTGAGCCTTTTACGCAGCAGATAGTGTTTAGCTAATCCGCAGTCTGGTTTTGCAATGAAAAATCGGACGTGAGATGGTTGTTGCCAAAAAATACCTAGTTAGGAGAAATATCACAATGTCAGATCATACGGCCAAACTTATTAAAGACTCGGAGGCCACCTGGGTCGACCTGCGCTTTACCGATACCAAGGGTAAGGAGCAGCACGTCAGCATCCCAGCCTCAGAAGTTGATGACAGCTTTTTTACCGAAGGAAAAATGTTCGACGGCTCGTCCATTTCCGGATGGAAGGGGATTAACGAATCCGACATGATTCTAATGCCGGACGACAGCGCCTCTGTGCTGGACCCGTTCACCGACGAAAGCACCGTTATAGTGCGTTGCAATATTGTTGAACCTTCTACAGGTGAAGGTTACGAGCGCGATCCACGCTCAATCGCCCAACGTGCAGAAGCCTATCTTGCCTCTACCGGACTGGGCGACACGGCCTTCTTCGGACCTGAGCCAGAATTTTTCATCTTTGACGATGTGAAATGGGGCACCGAAATGTCTGGCTCTTTCTACAAGATCTCTTCCGAAGAAGCAGCATGGTCCTCTGGCGTGGATTTTGCCGATGGCAATATGGGCCACCGCCCGGGCGTCAAAGGCGGTTACTTCCCAGTACCACCTGTCGACAGCCTGCAAGACATCCGTTCCGCCATGTGTGGCGCCATGTCTGCCATGGGTCTCGATATCGAAGTTCACCACCACGAAGTGGGCACTGCAGGACAATGTGAGATCGGTGTGGGTGCCAACACCCTGACCAAAAAGGCTGACGAAGTCCAGATCCTGAAATACTGTGTGCACAATGTTGCTCACGCCTATGGCAAAACAGCGACCTTCATGCCAAAACCTTTGGTAGGCGACAACGGTAGCGGTATGCATGTTCACCAATCCTTCACCAAGGATGGCGTTAACGTTTTTGCTGGTGATGCCTATGCCGGCATGAGTGAGCTGTCGCTCTACTACATCGGCGGTATCATTAAACACGCACGAGCTATTAACGCTCTGTCCAATGCCTCAACCAACTCTTACAAGCGCTTGGTACCCGGCTTTGAAGCTCCCGTTATGCTGGCCTATTCCGCCCGCAACCGATCCGCCTCAATCCGTATCCCCTGGGTTCCCAACGCCAAAGGCAAGCGTATTGAAACCCGCTTCCCGGATTCAACTGCCAACCCATACCTGTGCTTCTCTGCCCTCTTGATGGCGGGCCTCGACGGTATTCAGAACAAGATCCACCCAGGCGACCCAGCCGAAGCCGATCTCTACGATCTGACTCCCGAAGAAGAAGCTGGCATTCCAACCGTAGCTTCCAGTCTGGAACAGGCTCTGGACGCTCTGGATGCAGATCGCGACTTCCTCAAAGCCGGTGGTGTATTCACTGATGACGCCATTGATGCTTACATCGAGCTTAAGCGCGAAGAAGTCGAGCGCCTGAACATGACCACTCACCC
>JBFHKI010000092.1:0-7546 GCA_041595415.1 Pseudomonadales bacterium
GCTGGGGCTTATTATTGGGTTTACAGCGATTTGGTTACACCTGCCACTGATAGAAGAGCTGCTCCAAACATCAACCTAAACACTATCCTTCCCCACAGCCATAGATATGGATACGAAGGAAATCTACTTGTATTCGATTATTCCGCTCTTTGCCCGAAACAGTATTCCGGCCCAAAATCGTAGACTACCCTGCAGTTCGGGAAACTTTCCCAGTAAATTAAAGAAGGCGTACTGCCAGGCAAAACGATCCTTGCCCTGCCTGAAGGCGAGACGGAATACCTGCAGGGGGTAAAGCAGGAAGCCCAGAGCAAATACAGGGTGCAGGACACTGAGCACCAAGAGGCAGAGCGGAAGTAACAAAGCCCAAATCCATATACGCCGAACCTCTTGCACCCGGTACTTTTCCGTATCCCGCCCATACAGATAGGCACCCTCCGCAAAAGCAAACCCGGCCCGCACATTGCGCTTCCACCACTGGCCGAACTTTGTGATATTAGCGTCATGCAGCGTCATTTCAGCATCCAGACGCATGATTTTATAACCCTGCCGACGAAGGCGAATGCACAACTCCGGTTCTTCACCAGCAATCAGTGATGGATTGAATCCTCCTACCTGATCAAAGGCTTTTACTGCGATCATAAAATCTCCGCCACAGGCTTTAGCCTCGCCCACTGGAGTATTCCATTCAAAATCACACAGCTTGTTGTAAATAGACCGATCGGGGAAAATTTCCCTTCTTCGACCACAGGCCACCACAAAGTCGGGATTCACACGCAAAAAGTGTTCAGCCGTTTCAATCCAATTCTTATCAACTCTGCAATCACCGTCCACAAACTGTACATATTCCAGTGCCGGATATAGCGTGGTTAAATGTTTATAGCCAGCGTTTCTTGCCCGTGCGGCCGTAAAACGAACACTCATATCGAGCTCTACAACTTCGACCCCCAGCTTCCTGGCTGCCTCTACACTGCCGTCAGTAGAGTTGGAATCAACATAGACGAGCTTATTACAATCGGATTGTAGCGATTGGATACAGTTCAGAAGGCGCTCGCCTTCGTTACGCCCAATAATAACTACCCCGATATTGTCGCTCACATCAGGCCCTCTGGCGGGTTCTTCTTCCATGCCAGCCCGCCGGCACCTGCGACAGACTTAAAATTTTCACAATTCAGAGACACGCCAAGCTGATCCCCCAACAAAGCCAGATCTTCGTCGAAGATCCGCACTACCTTTGCCAACGACTCTTCGGTCAGCTGCGGTCTTTCTCGCATCTGGAATTTTTGTTTGACTCTATCTCGCAACTTTCGGGGCACAAAATTCCTCCGAATAAACTCAGCAGGCGCCGAGTCAATCAACAACGAGCTCAGAGGGAACTTCTTGATCCGCTCTTTCGAGACATTGCTTGGAGCCAGATTTTCACTCCATGTGGGGCTCTGGGCATAACCAATAAATTCACAAACCCTCTCCAGCACGGCTTGGGGGTTTTGTTTCAGCTCTTCAAAAAATATTGGCAGCACCTCCGAACGACCATACTCGGCCACAAAGGGCTCTAGCTGATAGTTATAGCGGCTGTAGGCAATAAGCTCGGGATGTTTATCAATAGCACGGTTTATATCTGTTGTGATTACACCCTGACTCCATTCGTGAATATATTGAGACACAAGCCTGTCCACCGGATGGCGCATCATGTAGATAAACTTGGGGGGCGGAAGGTGGGCTTTTATCCGCTCCAGAGTCTTTGGATAGGTGGGTAGCTTTGTATAGTGAGTACTAGCCTCGCCAAGCAGAGCCCCTTTCTCAGCAGCCGAAAACAAATCCTCGTACCAATCCATGCCTTTCCGATACTGTTCATCGTTACTGAAAAAGTTTGGCTCTTTGAGCTCTGGCAGAAATATGCCGGGTTGAGAGGCCAACTGCTCATAAAGTGTAGTGGTGGCGCACTTCATGGCACCAATGATGATAAATGAAGGTAAAACCGGCTCGTTGCTGGACATTTTTAATACTACTTTAGGTATAGAAATCGGGTGTTCAAAAGGATAAAACCGCTCGCGTCAAGTTCAACATTCTCGACAAAAATACATCTCCGTCAGGATTCAGGGTGTGTATAGGGGCGAAGCGGCTGGAAAAAGTTCTTCCAGATATCCGCCCATTGTCTCTGCACTGCCGCCTTGTCAGACCGCCCCAAAAGTTGGCGGCATTTCGAGATGCTGCGGCCAAAAGACCAGAGGATATTGGCTGCCAGCAATCCGGAATACCCGTACGTTTGATACATAAAACGCGCCCTCGATTCATAGTAGTAATCCGGCAGTCTTTTTTTCTGGCGTGTTCGCTCCTTTACTGGCGAACTTCCTCCGCGCAGATGAACTACTCTGGCCTCGGGGTTATGAATTATTTGCCAACCCGAACGGCGTGCTCTATGGCAAAACTCAATATCTTCAAAGTACATGAAATACCCCTCATCCAGTAGCCCGACCTGCTCAAAAACTTCTGCTCTCACCATCACGCAGGCAAAACTGGTCCAATCGGGGCTAGCGATGTCAGTTTGCACGGGCATTGCAATGACATACTTACGCAACAAGCGATCAAAAACCCCCGTCTGGGCGGCTCTCATAAATTCACTCAGCGGAGTGGGGAAAACAAAACAACTTTCCTGTCCCGCGCCATCCGGCCATTCCAACCTGGGGCTGTATAAACCCGCATCCGGGAAATCAGTCGATGTTTTCAGCAGCTGCCCAATACTACCTGGTCGCACTAAAGTATCGCTGTTAAGGAGCAGGTATTTGTCAGCTTTGATGGCATTAATACCCAAATTGTTACCCGCGGCAAAACCGCCATTTTTGGGCGACTCCAACAACTGCACCTTTGACTCGGGGTCAGCTTTTGTAAGCCAGTCTTTTATCTGTGCAACCGAGTTGTCTGGTGATTTGTTATCCACTAGTACAACTTTTGCGTCCAGGCCCTCAAGCTCTGGCAAAAGCGTCGTCAAACAATCCTCGATAAATTTTGGCGTCTTGTAATTCACCATTATTACCGCCAACTCAACTTTCGATGAATCCGGAACCACTTGTTTCGTCGAATTTTCCATAGTACCTTGCTTGCAGCTGTTGCAGACAGATTAATAGTTAAGAATATTAACCAAAATCAGAATCTTAGATGATGATAAAGCGTGGAAATAGCTTATCATCCCAACCCGGTGCCTACGAGCGTAAAAGTCAATAATTTATGGTCTCCTGTATGAAAAAAGTATTCCTCGGTTCGTATCTGCTTTTCGCTGCTTCGTCAGGAATGGCCCTGGATCCCAGAGCCGTGAGCGTAGGCATCTTCGAAGTCACCCCCACTGTAACTGTCTCCGCTGCCAGCAATGACAATCTGTTCCGGACTTACGATAACCAGTTCAGTTCAACCTCGGTAATAACCAACCCCAACCTCAGCGCCGTAGCGCAGAGTGGCGCAAATATCTATCAGTTTGATGCCAATCTTGAGGATGGCAGGTATCAGGATTCACCCACAGACGACTACACCGATTGGAGCCTGTCAGGCTCGGCCCAAATAGAGGTGACCTCACGCAATTCGCTGAGCCTTGGAGCCAATTACCTTTCGACACAAGAAACACGAGGCACCGGCTTCAGTGAGGGTCTGGAACTAGCTGCCGAGCCAGCAAAATATGAGATAACTGACTACAACCTCGGATACCAATTTGGCAGCGACGGATCTCGCGGAATATTAACCCTAGGTGTCGGTTTTAATGATGTGGCCTACTCAAATGTTCAAGATGATGTTTTTTCCAGAGACAGAGAAACTCTCAGTCTGGAATCGGGACTGGCGATCCGGATTAGCCCCAGTACCAACCTGCTACTCCAATATCAGCACACAAAGGTTGACTACCTGAAGGACAGCGTCGAACTGCTCGGCACTCAGGACAGCGAGGAAAACTACGTCTATCTTGGCGCCAATTGGACCAACAATTCTTCTCTAGCCGCAAGTGTTCTGGTCGGTTTTGGAAACAAGGATTATGTTTCGGAATTGCGAAATGACCAGGATATCCCAAGTTGGCAAGCATCAATCGACTGGCAACCGCTGAGCTACTCCAGCTTTATTTTTACAGCGTCAAACTATTTCAGTGAAGCAGCAGGAGTCGGCGACTCAATAGAGTCAAATTCCACCAGTGTGGATTGGTCGCATCAATGGTCGGATAGAATCAACAGTATCATCGGAATCCAAAGAGAAAATTCAGATTACGGCGGCGTAAATCGTAAAGATGAGGTTGACAGCCCAACGGCAGAACTGAGCTACGCATTCAGACGCTGGCTCGATATCAGCCTGTCATTTTCACGGGAACTGCGAGATTCCAGCATCTCTTCGCTGAACTATTCCCAGAAGGTATATATGCTAAACCTCAGGGCCAGTCTGTAAGGATAGATTTCGCTATGCAGCCTGAACAGGATCGCAAAAGCTTTGTTTGTCTTTCACAATAAAGAGAAGTCGAGAATGCCCAATTAGTCCACAGTCAAACCCAAAAATCGTTTATCCTTTAGGCTACCAAAAACCAAGACCACCCGGATATCCCGTCACGCATGAACGAGACCGAATCGTTAGACACACAAGAAGAAAGTACTGAAGACTTTAATATATTCCGATACGTCCAGTTGTTCTGGCGCCACAAGTTCTTTATTGCCTTTCTCGGCTTACTTTTTGGCCTGCCAACAGCCTATGTTGCAAAAGACTGGCCAAATACCTACGAGGCGACAGCCTCACTATTGATTCTGGATGGTCAAACTTCCAATCTGACTAACATCGAAGGTCTTTACGGGATTAATACCCAGTCTCGAACCTACACAACCAACCAGTACGAGATACTCAAAAGCAGAAATCTTGCAGAGAGAGTTATCGAAGACCTGAATCTTCTGGAACACCCTGAATTCTCTCCCACTACAGTGAATCCCGTCACAGGCGAAACCATTGTCCAGCCACCCGCCAATCGGGAAGAGAAGCTTCTTCGAGTACTGAACGCTTTTCAGCGTCGGCTTGTGATACGACCGGTCAACAATACCTCCATCGTCAGAGTGAGCTTCAGCTCCACTGACCCACAACTGGCAGCGGATATCGCCAACCAGGTTGCCATGGCATATATTGAACAGGAACATGAGCAGCGTCTGGAAGCAACCCAGCAAGCCAGCCTGTGGCTCTCTGATCGTGCCTCTGCCCTGAATCATGACTTGCGGGAGTCCGAAGCCAAATTACAGGCATTCCTGGAACGCGAGCAGCTGATAGACATGGGTGGTGTCACCTCCCTTATCAATCAGGAAATCGACAGTCTGGCGCTGCAATTGATTGATAGCCAAAGGACGCGTCGGGAAGCTGAAAATATTTACCGTCAGGTTCAGGATCTGAAGGGTGCAAACCTTGAAACGCTTTTGACCTCACCATATCTGCTCAATCACACACTGGTACAGGACGCACGGGCTGGAGTGAGCCAAGTAGAAAGAGAAATTGCCGAACTAAGCAACAGATACGGTCGCAACCACCCTCGTATGATTGCACTCAGGGCTGAGCTAGAAGACGCCAATAGCAACCTTTTCACTGTAGCTTCCCAGGTAGCAAGCACTATTGAAAACCAGTACCTGGCCGCCCTTGATAACGAGCGAGCCACGGAAGCCCAACTGGAAGCCAGCAAGGCAAAACTGCAGGCGATCAACAGCACCGCCTTTGAACGCCAGGAGCTGGAAAGAGAAGTGGCCACTAACCGCCAACTTTATGAGATGTTCTTTACCCGTATCCGAGAAACACAGGAAACTGACGACCTGCAAACAACTAACGCATCGATAGTTGATCCCGCTGTACCAGCTATATATCCGACTGGCCCTCAACGCAAGAAAACGGTTCTTTTGGCATTGGCCGCCGGACTGGCACTCGGTGCAGGCCTAGTACTGCTCAGGGACTTACTGAACAATACAATTCGCAGCTATCAGGACATTGAACACCGCCTGAAAAGACCTGTGCTCGGCATAGTGCCTCTGGTAAAAGTATCGAAACGAAAAAAGAAAAAAAACGAACCCGATTTAATCAAGTCGTGCAAAAATCCGGACTTCATTTTCCGAGAGTCCTTCAGAACCATACGCACCGGTGTTTTGTTATCCTCAATAGATCAACCCTACAAGACCATTAGTATTACCTCCTGCCTGCCAGAAGAAGGCAAAACCAGTGTTTCTATCAATCTTGCCTACAGTTTGGCCCAAATGGGGCGAAAGGTGCTTCTGGTTGACGTTGACCTGCGCAAATCCACCATGGCAGCGGCTCTGGGTTTACCCAAAAACTCACCGGGACTGTCCGACTACATTATCGGGACAAACGAGCTGGAGGATGTTCTTCATAACTTTGACAACTCTTTACTGACTATTCTGCCAGCAGGTAAAAGGGTCCCAGATCCTCTGGAACTCGTTTCGTCTGATATTTTCAAGACTTTGATAGACACTCTCAGCAGGGAGTATGACCATATTATTCTCGACACCCCACCAACCGCTGCAGTTAGTGACTCACTGATTATTGGCAAAGTAAGCCAGGCTACCGTCTTTGTTGTCCGATCTGAAAGCACACCGCTCCGGTTGGCCAAAAAGCAGCTGGAACGACTCAAACAGGCTCGAATAAATGTCATTGGGGTTATCCTGAATCAGTTTGATACCAAAAAGGCCACCGATGACTATGGTGGTTATTATGATGCCTATGGTTATTCCGATGCCGAGCCCCCTCGGGAGGCAAAGGCTTCTACCTGATCAGTAGCGCAGTTAGGGCTTTAGCCGAACAGATGCACAAATCGTGCAGCTGTACGTCAGCGGCAAAATTTCTGTGGAACTATCCCAAACCGAGGAATCTCCCAGATTTTGATTCCGGCGATTCGCCGTAGTTCGACATAGAATTTTGAACTGCCAGATACCGAAATACAGTCGAAAAAACTGTATTAAACAAGATCAACAATTCATTTCTTAAAGCTGAAACAGACTACTGGTATAGTTCGCATTGTTTTGCCAAATACGTGATAACTCACCCAGAAAACCTTGTAACTTGCGAACCAAATCACAATTTGCAATTCTGTACACACTCCTAAGGCGTTTTTTGGCAGCAAATTTTAAGAAAACCCTTTTTTGTGTGCATCCTGAGACTCTAAGCTCTATCCCACAGTTGCACGACACAAAATGGAAATTAAGGTTATGGCTTCTTCAGGATATCTTAGTAGATACAACCCGATAATTCGGCTTGCTCAAAAATGCGTGGACATCAGTCTGATTTTTGGCAGTCTGGTCGGTGTATCTGCCCTCAACGCTTCAGATCCCGCATCTGATCCAAAGCTGATGGCTGCTGGGATTTTTGCCTGTTTGATCTTTTTGTTTTTTGCAAAAGTTCATGGACTCTACCGCTCGTGGAGAACCCTTTCCCTTCTCTCTGAATGCTACTTACTCTGCTACATTCAACTGGGAGTGATGCTCGGCCTGCTGCTTATCGGTTATTTGACCAAGACCACCACAGATATATCACGCGAAATATTCATCAC
>JBFHKI010000093.1:0-7513 GCA_041595415.1 Pseudomonadales bacterium
AGCTCACCGCCCAGCTTGGTCTCACCGTAATAATTGACCGGGTCAGGCTTGTCAGACTCCACCCAGGGGGCATCGCCCTGCCCGTTAAATACATAATCTGTGGAGTAATGTAACAAGAGGGCTCCCAACAACCGGGCCTCTTCAGCCATGACCCCCGGAGCCAATGTGTTTATCCGGTGAGCATTCTCCTTTTCACTCTCGGCCTTATCAACCGCCGTATAAGCTGAGGCGTTTACAATCACATCCGGCTTGAGCTTTTGAATAGTGTTTCGGATGCCCTCCAAATTCGAGACATCCCCCACCAGACCAGCTTCAGCTGCTCGTCCAAGGCAGACCAACTCACCCAAAGGGCTGAGCGCCCTTTGCAACTCCCATCCAACCTGACCGTTCTTTCCGAACAACAGGATTTTCATCCCCCGGTACCCAACCTTTGCCGCTGATAGTTCCCGTCCAGAATGTTTTGACACCAATCCAGATTTTTCAGATACCAATCAACTGTTTTGCGAATACCGGATTCAAAGCTTTCCTCAGGCACCCATCCCAACTCCCGCTGAATTTTACCCGCATCAATAGCGTAGCGAAGATCGTGGCCCGGTCGATCGGCAACATGGGTAATAAGATCTTCATAACGGGCAACTCCTACAGGCTTTTCAAGATTGCACTCTTCCAAAATCTCACAGATGGTCCGAACCACTTCGATATTCTGCTTTTCATTATGGCCACCGATATTGTAGGTCTCACCGACCTTACCCCGGTTAACTACCAGATAGAGCGCGCGAGCATGATCTTCCACATAGAGCCAATCGCGAATCTGGTTGCCTTCTCCATAAACAGGTAGCGGTTTGCCTTCCAGAGCATTCAATATCATCAAAGGAATCAGCTTTTCGGGGAAATGATATGGCCCGTAGTTGTTTGAACAGTTAGTAACGACAACCGGCAAGCCATAGGTGCGATGCCAGGCGCGAACCAGATGATCAGAACTTGCTTTACTCGCAGAATATGGAGAGCTGGGCGCATAGGATGTGGTTTCGGTAAAAAGCGCATCCGTCTTTTCCAAATCCCCATAAACCTCATCTGTGGATATGTGATGAAACCGGAAACTTTCTTTCGCCGACTCTGACAACCCCACCCAATAGGATCGAGCGACCTCCAACAGTACATAGGTACCTACAATATTCGTCTCGATAAAGTCCGAAGGGCCATCTATCGAACGATCGACATGGCTCTCAGCAGCCAAGTGCATAACCGCATCAGGGCAAAACTCATGAAAAACCTTTTCCAGCTTATCGCGGTCACAGATATCAACACATTCAAAGCGGTATCTGTCATTACTACTGACAGTATCGAGATTTTCCAAATTGCCGGCGTAGGTTAATTTATCGAGGTTGAGCACCTGATCATTAGTGTGGTTAATAATATGCCGGACAACAGCGGAACCTATAAAACCGGCTCCGCCAGTAACGAGAATTTTCTTTGCTTTTGTTTCGGCGGCGCTGTTCATTTGGGTGCCACCCTTCCGTATACATCCTCGAAGCGAACGATGTCATCTTCACCGAGATAATTACCGGTCTGAATCTCGATTAATTCCAGCGGAATGTGGCCTGGGTTTTTCAAGGCATGGACGCAGCCGATGGGAAGATAGGTCGATTCGTTCTCCGCAAGTAGATAGGTTTCACCGTCTTTGGTTACTTCTGCCGTACCGGAAACCACCACCCAGTGCTCTGCCCGATGATGATGCATCTGAACACTCAACTTGGCGCCGGGGTTTACCGTGATCCGCTTTACCTGATAGCGGTTGCCCTGATCTATGCTGTCGAACTTACCCCAGGGACGGTATACCTCGCGATGGAACTCGTGGTAACCGATATCCTTGTCCTTCAAATGTTCAACTACTTTCTTGATGTCCTGAACACTGTCCTTGCGGGCTACCAACACCGCATCCTTGGTATCAATAATCACAACGTCTTGCAGACCCAAGGTTGCTACCAAACGCTCCGGTGAATGAACATAGCTGCCAGTGGTATCAAAACTGATGATTTCTCCATTCAGGACATTGCCTTCATCATCCTGCTCACCAATTTCCCACAGTGCCTGCCAGGAACCTATATCACTCCAGTTTGCGTCCAGGGGAACCATTACAGCCCGATCGGTCTTTTCCATAACCGCATAATCAATGGAATCGCTCGGGCAGCTCTTAAACACTTCCTCGTTTACACGCAGAAAGTCCAGATCCTCCTGTATATCCTTGACCGAAGCGGCACAGGCTGAGGCTATATCGGGGCGGAACTTTTCAAGTTCAGACAAAAAGGAACCTGCCTTGAACATAAACATTCCGCTATTCCAGTAATAGCCGCCTTGTTCCATGTAACTTTCAGCGGTCTCGCGAGAGGGTTTCTCAACAAAGGCCTCAACCTGAAAGCCGGACGCAACTGCCTTGCCTGCCTTGATATACCCGTAACCGGTATTTGCCGAATCGGGAACTATGCCAAAGGTCGCAAGATGATCCTGGGCGGCAAGTCCGGCTGCGGCGGCAACACTTGCCTGAAAAGCCTGCCGGTCCTGTATCACATGATCGGCAGCCATCACCAACAGCAGATCCTGATCGTCAAGCTGGTGAGCAGCCAGCGCAATGGCAGGAGCGGTATTCCTGCCGACCGGCTCGAGAATTATTTTTGCAGTGACCCCTATCTCGGCCAATTGCTGAGCGACAAAAAAGCGGTGCTGTTCATTACAAATAACAATAGGGTCCGCAGAGTCGATGCCCTCCAGTCGCATGCAGGTTTCTTGCAGCATGGAATTATCACCGGCAAGATCGATAAACTGCTTTGGATACATAGCACGAGAAAGTGGCCACAAACGCGTACCACTGCCTCCGGCCAAAATGACTGGAACAAGCTTCATGGGGTTATTCCTTCAATTTCTGAATCTGACTACCAATAAAACCAGCACTTAAGACAAATCTACGAAACAGAAGCCAGTTCGTTCGCACTACGAGCAAGCTCGGGCTTTCACCTGAAGCGAGCTAACTCAGCCGGTTGACCAGCGGATGATAATAGCAAATAACCATTCCAATGTTGGCCCTATTTCACTGCGATCCATTATCAGAAACACGACAAAGCTCCATCTGCAACGGAGTTTCAATGCCAGTAGGTTGGATCTGACTTATCTGGATCTTATTCTTGCCGGGAAAAAGCTCTTCCACACAGAGCGCGATCGTATACTCGTCCCGCAAGGAAAACTGCCAAAAGCCCCACCTCTCCGATTCATCGCCTCCATCACAAATCAACTCTACCCCCCTGCTGTCAGGAAACCGGAATGCCGCTTTGTCCAAGGCGTGATGAATCCCCATCCCTTGCGCCTTCAGATATGACTCTTTGAAAGTCCAGTACTCAAAAAAGCGCTTTTGCCGTGTGGATTCCTCACAGGCCTGAATATCCCTGAATTCTCTCGGAGCAAAAAACCGCTTTGCAACCTCAATGGAGGCATCTCTGCTCTTGTGATTTTCGACATCAATTCCCAACCGGCAACTATTGGCCAGAGCAATAACGATCAGGTTTTCTGTGTGTGTGATATTGAATTGTATTTTTGCCGCTTCCCCATGGGATTCGGATATATAGGGTTTCCCCTGAGAGCTTTTTTCAAAACACCAGCTCATAGGTGGGACCGGAGCGTATTTGGATAAAAGCGTTCGCAAGCTCGCCCGGGTCAGCAGGTATCTCTTTTTGTCATCCTCAAATTGAAAGCGGTTTCGCTGCTGAACTTCATCCGGACTCAGCAGAGAGAAATAACGATCGAGCAGCGTTTCATCCTCTACCTCGTTGTAAAAGCATACCCATAGATGGATATTCCCTGCTTCAAGTTTGGTCATAAATAATCCGGACCAATCACAGACTAATCCAGCAGGAATTCGGCACAGCTGTACTTCAGCGCTTTACTCAGAGTTCCAGACACTTTATCCAACTTCAAATTGCGACCAAACCTTTTCCTGAGAACAAACAGAAAGCCTATAAAAGACGGATCAACCCCAGAGAGCTTCTCCAAATCCAACCGGAGAACACTGACCTCTTCCACAAGGCAGGGCGCCAGCCGATCCTGTAAATCCCGAAGGTTGCCAATATTTACAACCCCCTCAAGACCAACCAACAATTCTTCAGACTCTTGCCGAACATTGAGAAGCACCGGCTCCGCATCCACCTTAGATTTGCGCCCAAAAAGTCTGGACAGAACGCCTGGCAGGATTCGAGTGGCAAGTAGTTGCAAAAAAGTCAGCCCATCTCCCCAATAACGCTTCCAAAGCGCTGGCTCTTCCAAAATTCTCCAAACCCACTCCAGCCCCAATCGCTGCCATTTGTGAGGCGCTCTCTTGGTAGTGCCCGCAACAAAATTAACCACGGCTCCCAGATGACTGATTACCGGAGCGTCCAGCCTTGAACGATTCCGCTCGATCCACTCCTGCCCCTTTTTGGCACCGAGCGCGACAATAACAAAGTCGGCGCCACTTCGATTGATTTGATTTATTACCTCATCAGTACTCATCTCATCGACCGACCCAAATCCGGGATAATAGCTACCGACACCTACCAAACCACCTTGCCCTTCGGCCAGCTTTTGGCAGGCAATTTCAGCGACCCCTTCATCCCCACCAAAGAAAAACACCTTGATTGGTTTTGTCCTGAGATCAGGCGTCTCCCTGAGCCGGTCGACCAGACTGGAACCCGCTACACGCTCTTTAATAGGAATCCCCATCAACCCTGACACCCAGATGAGAGGCATACCGTCAGCAATAGACAAATCCGAGTGAATCACCGAGTCTCGGAAACCGGGGTCTTTGCGGCAACCGATAACAAAATTGAGATTGGGTGTGGAAATAAACAGCGGCGACTTCTGTTCTACGGACTGAATAACCATGGATACAGCTTCATCCATGCTTACGGCGTCAAAGGGCAGTCCCAACAAAGCCCAGACCTTTCGCCCAAATTCGGCGCTTATTTCAAAATCGGCTTGTTGCCGGGTTACCATTCTATTCTCCTGTTATCCAGCGATTTTCGCCCGCATTTACCGGCCCGCGCCAATTAGTACTGCCATTTTGCCCCAGAGCGGAAGACATCAACAAGAAGTCTTCGACAAAGCCTGAGACATTCTGTTTTGCCAACTGCTTTTATAGGCTGGAAATTTTTTGTACCTTTCTCATCTATTAATTACTAGAATGGAAGTCGTCGTAGTTCAGATCCACACCTTCTTTCATGAAACAGCCTGAGTACCATCTCAACCATCCACCTGTATTCATCGTGGGGCCACTCCGATCCGGATCCACGCTAATCAGACTTCTTCTTGACCATCACTCACAACTGAATATTTTCGGAGAATTCGAAGGTTCTGTGTGCCAGGCCCGTGAAGATAACTGGCCAAATATTGAAGACTACCGCCTGTTTGTAAAACACGACAGACAAACCAGCGCTCTGAACCTCGATATTGATGAGTCACTTCAATACGAGCCACTGGTTCAGTCTTTTCTGTGGCAAATGCAACAACGTTCTGCAAAACCACTTGTCGGTGCCTGCGTCCATTCGCGAATGGATCTGCTCCCCAAGCTCTGGCCCGATGCGCGTTATATCCATATCCTCCGCGACCCCAGAGATGTCGCACGATCAGCCATAGGTATGGGCTGGGTAAGGAATGTACACGAAGGAACAAAATACTGGCTTGGGCCAGAGAATCACTGGGACAGGTTATGCTCATTGGTACCTCCGCAGCAGAGAATAGAAGTCAGGTATGAAGAGTTGGTCGAAGACCCGCAACAACATCTGACCAATATCTGTACTTTTCTCGGCCTTGAATACGAACCAGGCATGTTAAATATTGAAAACGACACCACTTATTCTTACCCGGATCCCTCCTATTCATATCAGTGGAAAAAAAAGCTCTCCAACAGAGAAATCAACTGGGTCGAATACCAGTGCAAGGATCTTCTTCTGAGCCGCGGCTACCAGCTGTCGGGAAATCGTATCAGCCGTCCTTCGCAAATCGAGAAGCTGTATATCAAGGCACACAATAGGTTGGGGCGCTCTGTTGCCAATATGAAAAGGTGGGGCGTAATTCTCTGGCTACAGCATTTCCTCTCAAAAACATTGGGCCCTAAAAGTTGGCAACTGGCCGTACAGAAAAAAATAGACCGGATTGTCATCGAGAGGCTTAAGTGAAAGTCGGATACCTGACCAACTGCTTCGGCACTCAGTCACACACCTTTATCAGAAACGAAATCAATGGACTGCAGGATTTGGGTGTGGACATCCGTCTTTACGGTATCCGCAGGGACGATACCATAGCTCCCGATGCCACTCACTTCGTCGAGCAGACCAAATACCTCTACCCGCTTCAATTACTGACAACCTTGGGCTCCACCTTTCATTATCTGCTTAAATCTCCGGGACATTTCCTGTCGGGTTTAGGTTCTGCACTCTGCAGTAAAGAGTTCGGATTGAAGCGACGATTCAAGATGCTCTACCACTACATCTTGTCAACCAGGATTGCCCGTGAGATGCAGAGGGATGGTATTACCCTGATCCATTCGCACTTCATGAATGTCTCTACATCAATTGCCATGTATGCAGCTCACCATAGCAAGATTCCTTTCAGCGTAACCGTTCACTCAGCCGGCACCTATCGCACCCCCCACATTCTGGGAATGCACCAAAAACTCCGACAGGCACAATTTCTGATAATGATTTCGCACTACAACATCAACTATTGTGATGCGATTGAACCCTGCCGCCAAAAAAGCCATGTTATCCGCTGTGGAATGGATTTGAACATGTTTCACTTCAAACCAAGGCCTTCTGTCCGCCCCATACCGAAAATATTGGGTGTCGGCAGGTTTGTCCAAAAGAAAGGGTTTATTTATTTAATTGAAGCGGCAGCAATTCTTCGCGACCAGGGAAAGGAATTTCAACTCACAATAGTTGGTGACGGCCCACTTGCTCCGCAACTAAAAAAGCGGGTTACTGATCTCGGATTGGAACAGATGATCGAATTTACCGGACAAAGAGATTCGGAATATGTACGAGACACCATGCAACAAAGCGATATTGTAGTCGTTCCGTCGGTGACCAGTGATTCAGGAGAAAAAGAAGGATTGCCCGTGGTAATAATGGAAGCTATGGCAACGGGTATTCCTGTTATTGCTACAGACCACTCTGCCATTGGTGAGGTGGTGCAGGCAGGCATTACCGGCCATCTGATCCGGGAAAAAGACACCAAAGGAATTGCAGATGCCGTCGAACAAATTTGTCTAAACGACAATTCTGAGATGATTGCTGCGGCACATCAGTTAATTAAAACCCATTTTGAAATCGGCGTAGTTGCCAGTCAAAGGCTGGAGCTTTTCAAACAATATTCCGGGGAGTCCCAATAAGACCATGGATGTCTCCGTCGTTATCCCCTCCTACAACTCTCAGGATATTATCCCTGAGACATTGAACGCACTCGCCAATCAAATACACCAATGTAGCTTTGA
>JBFHKI010000094.1:0-7325 GCA_041595415.1 Pseudomonadales bacterium
ATACCTGACCTGGTAGATGTAATTGGTCTGCAGCAAAAACTCATGGAAAATTTCACAGCCGATAGCCGAGATCAAAAAAGCGATATGCAGATTTATCACCCGCTTTTTCTGACGCTTGAAGATCAACAAAAGTACAAATAACAGACTCTGGCTAGCCCCCAAAAACAACAGGAGGGAATAGAGACTAATACTTGTTTCCGGTAACGGTTCCAACAAAAAATCCAAGCTGAGTTTTTGGCCGATTTTATCCTATAGTGATGCTGGCCGCTTTCTATTCAGGCATCATGGTGCTAGCCTAAAGCACATCTCATTTTTGGGGGAAAATGATGTCATATACAAATATAAGCCGCAGAAAATTTTTATCGAATTCAGCCATATTTGGTTCGGCTGCCACGCTACCTTTAAAGCTTGTTGCCCAACAAGGGATAAACACCAAAGCCATTCCCGGCACCAATGAATACCTACCCAGAGTGGGGCTGGGCTCACCGGACTTCTTCTACACCACCCCGGAAGGTGGCGACAACGAGGCGGCAAAAGCACTGATTCAGGCAATGTATGACGCTGGCGGGCGCATGATTGATACACCGGCTTTTTTCCGACCCGACCCGCCAGTAGTGGGAAGTATCATTCAAGATCTCGGGCTTCAGGATGAGCTATTCCTGATTGGTAAAATTACCGTCGATGGTCGTGAAGCCGCGCAACGCCATCTGGATTTAACCATCGCCAATCTGGGCCGCGACTACATTGATGTCATGCTGCTGCACAATTTGAGGGATCTGGAAAATACTTGGCCCGTTTTGGTGGAAGCCAAGGCACAAGGCCGAGTGCGTTATATAGGGGTAAGTGAAGCAACCGATCGCATTGATAATGATGTGCTTGAAGCCTTTATGCTGAAATACAAACCGGATTTCATAATGCCATCCTATTCCATGTTCCGCCCACAGGTAGAAGAACGCATCTTACCTTTGGCTGCCGATATGGAAGTTGCCGTTGTTGCTATTGAAGTATTTAAAACACTGGATGACGGTGCTTATTTCAGCGTCACCGCAGGCAAAGAACTCCCCGAGTGGGCGGCAGATTTCGACTGCAACTCCTGGGCACAGTTTGCATTGAAATACGTGTTATCTCATCCCGCCGTTACCTGCAGCGCGGTTGAAACAAGCAGGCCCCACCACATTGTGGACAACATGGGTGCCAGCTATGGAAGACTTCCTGACCAAGCGACACGGCAACGTATGGCCGAGCATTTTTATTCGTTGAGATAAAAGACCGGAAATAGTTTGCTCAGCCTTAGCCTTTCATTTCGCAACTACTGCGAACGGATCATAAGGCTGGCAGTATTCCCGGGGCTACTCAAATAGCACGGTCTGATTTCGATCCGCTTCCTTGGCCATATAGAGTGCCTTGTCGGCCTGTCTGAAGATCAATTTCAAATCTGCCTGTTTCTCTCCGGGAAAGGCTGCGACGCCTATACTGACAGTGTAGCCTATGTATTCTTCTTCGTAACACACCTCGGAATCCCGAATTTTTGCATGCAGTCTTTCGCACAGCTCATATGCTTCATTTTGATTCGTATTGGGTAATATGACCGCAAATTCTTCACCACCGGTGCGGCCAATTATGTCGCTTTTACGCAGAACCTGTTCAGTACTCCTTGAAAAGCTTTTCAATACCTCGTCTCCGGCAGCATGACCGTATCTGTCATTTATGTTTTTAAACCTGTCCAGGTCGATGACCAAAGCAGAGAACGCTTCTCCCTTTCGCTCAGCTAAATCCACATAGGTTTTCGCTGCCTGCATAAAGGCCCTGCGGGTATAGACTCCGGTTAGCTGATCGTAGGTGACCTGATGCCGCATCTCCTCCTCAAGTGCTTCTATTTTGAGGAGCAAATCAATTACCGGCCAAATACAGGGTGGAGCAGCCAGTGCGGGTACCAGGGTGGCAATTCCAAGATAAATATATAGGTTAACCGGTTGGTAAAAAGCCTGAATAAACATTGCAATAGCAAAGGTGATCAGGTCGGAAAGAATGATGCCGATTATGGTAATAACTACAACGGACCATGCGCGACCCAACTTCCGAATTAAAACTCTCATCAAGGTTACTGCTGCTGTTCCTGGAAATTATTCCGCTAGAATTAATCGTCGTTACCTGCCAATGCGCGTAGCTTGGGCCCGAAGTCCTGATCAAGCAAATACTGCTCCAGACTTCGCACTTGAGGGAATTCTGATCGAACCTGCCTCAGGTCGTAAGCTTCCGGACCAAGGGTTTCAAAAAACTGGAAATTTGCCACGAAGGGCCCATTCATCTCACTCCAGGGAGCTACACGATAAGGGATATCAAGGCCAGATAAGCGCGCCAGAAGCTCGGACAGTTCTCTGTAAGTTAAGGCGTCCGAAGCCATGTTAACTTCCCGCCCGTTCCAGGCTTGTGGATCGGCAAAGGCGGCGGCAGCCAATAAACCCATATCTCCACTGTTCATGTAATAGGCCAGAGTTCCCTCTGTACCGTAGTCCACAACACCAGTTGACAGCAAGGCACGCATATCTCTCTCGCGCATAATATTTTCCATCAAAAAGGGTATCCGCAGTGTCGTGTATGACTTCCCACTGTCACGCAGGTGCAGCTCTATCATGCGTTTGGTTCGCTCGGGATTGTGGTTAAAACCCGATTCCGGGTTTGCCGGAATATTGCTGGTAAAAACAATATGCCCTGCCCCAGCTGCATATGCCGCATCGATGGCATTGTTGGCCGCTTCAATAAAGTCTGGCGTCTGTTCGGTGATATTCAAGAACATACCGTCCACACCCTGTACCGCAGAACGAATACTTTCATAGTCTGTAAAATCCGCCTGCACCATCTCAACACCACGAGAAGCCCATTGATTTGATACATCACTCTGGATATTACGAGACAGCCCCCGCACCCTAAAGCCCTGATCCAGCAGCGCATTGGCAACGCCGCCACCCTGATTTCCGGTTATCCCTGTCACCAGAATGAGCCGATCTTCAGGGCTGGCTGACTTACTCTGTGAGAGCATCCCTCCACATCCAAACAGCAAAAGACTAACCAGCCAAATGCCGGCGATCTTAATATCTATGATCTTCATGGTTTTATAGCCCTTAATAAAAGCTCATTCAGGAAAGGGTAGATTATGCAGGGTTCAGGATTTACGCCAACTATCGATGCTCAAAATACCACTACCCTTGGCCGACAAAAACAGAAAAACAAAAGAGTAAAGCACTGGTAAATCACCATTACTCAAAATTGGAAGTAAAGCGTTGGGAGCGATGGCAATAAAATAAGCGAATGCCATGAGCCCACTCGACAAAAAAGCGGCCGGGCGAGTTAAAAAACCAAAGGCTATCAGTGCGCCGCAAATCAATTCGATAGAACCGGCGGTATATCGAATAAAAAATGGTTCGTTGTGAACATAGGCTGCCGGGTAAGAAAAGAGCTTGTTCATACCGTGCCAAAAAAACAAAAAACCGGAAACAATGCGAAGCGCCGCGTAACAATGCTCGGTATATTTTTCTGTGAGAAAGGCCATGATTTACATCCCCTACTATTTGTTATCTTCATAAGCAGGGCAAAATAACACAACCTCTCCCTCTAAACAGACAATTTCGGCCCTGAGGCAAGGCCTGAATCAGGGTGACAGACTTGCCAGATAAGCGGAGATATTCATCAAATCTTCTGCCGTCAGGTTGGCGACCACTGGGGTCATCAAAGGACTGACACGGGACCCCTGCTGGATGTCCCACAACTGACGCATAAGATAACTCGCAGTTCGGCCTGCTATACTGGGAACATCGGCAAGGCCGCGCTGACCTGCACCATGACAAATACTGCACTGGATAGTTTTTCCACCCCCGGTCTGCACCAGAGCTTCACCTTTTGCAATACTGCCTGGCGGGACGTACGCAACAAAGGTGCCTCTGGGATTGCGCATAACCTCAGTTTCTTCTGCGTCTTCAGCCACCTCAACAATGCGATTACCAAGGGGCTGCCAGGGCGCATCTTCCACCGCCATTAACAGGCGGTTTAGCGAAGCTCGGACCTGAGGCGCCTGCTCCGATTCCACCACCCGCACCATGGAACGGAAAGGAATCGAAGCGAAATAAGTCGCGACGGTCTCTTTTTCTTCATCGGTAAGATAGGCCGCAATTCGTGCCATTTCGTTGGTATTGGCCTTGCGATAATCCGCGCTAATGCGCTCACCAGCCTGGAAAAGCTCAAGCTGCTGCAGGATATAAGCCTTTGGCAAACCCGCAACATGGCCGTTTTCTATCTTGCCTTGTCCATTAGGAAAATGGCACAAAGCGCAGGGACGTATGCCTCTTTCCATATCCCCAACGGCCACAATTTCAGGCATTTCCGGATGATCACCCGGATACCAGTCCGCGGGCTGCCATGAGTAATTTGCCTCAACTCTGGTAAATTGAAGGCTGGTGCCTGGAAGACTGTGTTTTACTCCATCTTCAACCAAAGGTGTTCCAACCGGTCCGCATGAACGGGGATTGGCCATCTCCGGGCAGGGAGGTACCTGATAAACACCCGGATCGGTTTCTTCAATGGATTCAAAATAGCCATAAGCCCAGTTGGGCCAGTCTTCAACACCTTGCTGCTGGGAAAAGCATTGGCCGACACCAAAACAGAGCAAGAAAGCACACCCAAATATCTGCCCCTTCATAAACTCAAGGCTCGAGTGTGGCGATATAGGCTACGATATTCAGCATATCTTCAGAACTCAGACCAGCGACCACACCAGACATCAAAGGGCTGGCACGAGTACCCTGCTTTACATCCCACATCTGCCGCATATTGTAGCTGGCAGTTCGACCGGCAATCCCGGGGATATCCGCCAGCCCCTTGAGGCCAGGACCATGACATATGGCACATTGAATAGTCTTGCCGCCACCGGTTTCCACCAGGGTTTTACCTTTGGCAACACTGCCTATGGGCACATAGGATATAAAGACCGTATGAGGGTCACGCAGGGCTTCGGTTGCGTAAGGGTCTTCCGGAACTTCGACAATCTGGTTGCCCAGAGGTATCCAGGGTGCTCCAGCAATGGGAACTACTAACTGGGTGGGTAAGGTCTGCACCTGAGGTGCTGTCTCACTCTCAATAACCCGCATCATGGGTTTGAAGGGGATCGCAGCAAAATACTCTGCAGCTTCCATCATTTCTTCTTCGGTCATCATCCTCGCGATGCGGGTCATCTCATAGGTCTTGGGTTTACGCGGATCCGAGGTAAAACGACTCCCGTCGACAAAGGCTTTGAGCTGAGTGACAAAATAATTGACCGGCAAACCGGAAAGATGTGCATTTTCGGTTTTGCCCTGTCCGTTGGCGAAGTGACAAAAAGCACAGGCCCGAATGCCGCGCTCGGGATCACCCTTGGCCACAATTTCCGGCATTTCGGGGTGCTCAGCTGGATACCAGTCCGCCGGACCGTAAAAATTGTTTATATCAGCATCCGCAAAGGACAGCTCCCCGTCCGGCAAGCTAAACAGAGGATCTTCGGCGCTTGTGCCAGGATAGGTGTATTCCGGCGGCTCGCCAGAACGAGCGGGTATTTCAAAGTCTTCCGCAGTTATTGGCTCATAACGGGCATAGGCCCAGCTTGGCCAATCAGCTGGAGCATCCTGAGCAGATACAAAGGGTATCACCACCCCAAAGACGCCAACAAAAGTCAGTAACTTGATTTTTCCCATCCCACTTATCCAAATTTATAAATTGTTTTATTCAAGAGTTTTCAAGCGGCCACCAATTGATTAGTTCTTTGGCACCCATACAATTTCCGGCAACCATTGGCTCCTATATATTATTGACTTCCTTGCGCTTGACGGTTCGCTGCCTAGAAATCCATCAAACGATACAATCGCTCATCCCAAAGGCTACCGGTTAGCATGTCTGGTGTAAATTGCGGGTCCGGGTTAACCCCACTACCCACTTCAATGCCCGCCAAAGCATCTCTGAAAGCCTTTTTATCCGGCTGAACTTGGTGTGCCTTCTGCGCAGCATCTGTTTCCCACATTTCAACAACGGTCATATGGTTGGGCCGATTTGCCTGGGTCAGAATATCAAACCGCATGTTACCCGGATGCGTCCGACTCGCCTGAGCCAGTTCAATTAAAAGATCATTGGCGCAAGGGCCTTGCGGATCTGGGCGACGGTTACAAGGAGCAAACTGCTCGGTCGGAATAGAATCGGCATGAGTTATAACATAAACCGTCTCGGCATTTCCTGCCGGAATATCCTCCAAGGCAAGCGTTTCCAAACCCAGATGAGGACGCTCATCATAGGGTGCATAGAGCAATGGCTGCAAAGCTTTGCGATATGCAATGGTATGCGATGCTGCTGCGTGGGCCGCCCGAGCTTCAGGATTGCTCCATGCTTCCAGAACAACAAAGTGATTATCACGACTAATACGCTGAACTACTTCGAAACGCAGATTGCCCGGCTCCATCCGGCTGACTGTAACCTGCTCCCTTAGCAGTTTTTCCGTCTCGTCAACGGCGTCGGCAGCCACCTCAATATAAGTCACGATCCAGGTAGGAGAATCAGATAATACTGTCCCGTCAGCCAACTCAATATCCGCAAGAGCGGATATCGAGATCAGGAAAACAGTCAGCGCAGTTAATAGCTTTTGCATATATTCACCTTGGTTTTCCAGAAGGCTATTTTGCCAGTGGATCCGGACGCACCTGAAAATGGACAACCAGTGGATTACTGCCATCGCCATCCTCTTTGTGCCATGGAGTACGGTCACCACTAGGCACCCAAAGACCACGACCTTTCCATCCCGCTTCAGGATCGTCTATTCGACCTTCAAACCCCTTGGTAAAAAAGCCCATGGGGTAAGGAACTCGCATAGTTACAAACTCTCCATCCACGTAGGCGTGAATGCCGTCAAACTGATTACCGGTAGCTATGGGAGTATTGGCGCCCAAACCAGAGGTGTCATGTTGATCCACCCAAGTGTAGTAACTGGCCTCAACACTGTAGTCGGGGTAATTTTCAAATCCCGGTCCCGGCAAGTCATGGAAAGTCCAACCTTCAGGACAGTGATCCCCTGTTGCCGTTGGGCCATTCAGTGGGCCGGTACATTTACGGCGGTCAAACTCGCCCAGATGTCCTGAACCCAGAGAAACCCAAACAACGCCGTTTCGATCAATATCTGCACCCCGAACACCAAACCCGGGCAGTGGTACGTTATATCTTTCAATCAATGCGGTATGGGTGGGATCCTCCCCGGGAATCAACCGGTACAGAGAACCGGGAACACCCGGATTTGATCCCCAGATCGAACCGTCGAC
>JBFHKI010000095.1:0-7324 GCA_041595415.1 Pseudomonadales bacterium
GCCGGTGGTCGACCAGATTGATAATCCAACCCAGAGATGCCGCGATTTTGATCAGGGGTTGGGCATCAACTCCGCCACCAAACACCCAGAGTTTTACAGGATGGTTGTGCCGATGTAATGACCAATGGCGGCCCGAGTCTTGTTCAATTATCTGATGATGGCCAGGATCGGACTGCAGTTGCGGCAAAGATAAGTCTGACGTGCTGAGAACAGGAACGGTTTTTTCATCCAACAGAGCCAGACTGCATAAATCATTCCGGTCGGGGCTTTGAAAACACTGTAAAAGATAGCTGTCTTTGCCAGCTTCCATACGCTGTAGAAGCTGCATTAATACCTCTTTGTGGGGTGCCTTGAGAGGCTGTAACAAAACTTCTACCCGGCCGTTGCAGCCCAAACCCAGTTCTGCTGCGATATTGGTTTCATCTGTGCTGTCGTAGAGGATGCACTTGGGGCGATCCAGAGCCACTACTTTACGTGCATTCAGTCGAATATCCGCCTCCAGGCAGCCGCCGCTGACCAGCCCCAGGCTTTGTCCTTCAGGACTGACCAACATCATGGCTCCTGGTTGACGATAGCTGGAGCGAAACTTTGTCACTACGGTGGCAAGAACCCATTCCGAAATGGGTTGATCTCGTAGTTGTCCAAGCAAGTGGTAGAGGTGGCTGCTAACAAGCATGATTTTGTTTTTGTTCTCCCCAGCTGGAAATTTACACCAGTAGCGAAAGACTATAGAAGCGGTTGTTAACTTGATACAGAATTTTTGTCGCTACCTGGATACGGCTTTTTCAGGTTTTTTTGATCTCGATTAGTCTTTGATCGATTTCTGGCCCTGTTAATGTCAGTTTAACTTGCTTGATTTTTGTACAATTGCTACGGGCGACAGAGACCATTTAGGTTGTCTGGTCGTAGTGTTGTTTACCCCTTCTAGTTGGAATTTCTATGCCCCGAGCACATCTTTTTTCCCTGCGTATTGGTCATGCGCTCAGAGAAGTCTGGGCTGAGGGATATTCCCGAAAAGATTTAACCAAGGATCTACTCGCGGGTCTGGTGGTTGGCATTATTGCCATTCCACTAGCTATGG
Source organism: Pseudomonadales bacterium (assembly GCA_041595415.1). Taxonomy (GTDB): domain Bacteria; phylum Pseudomonadota; class Gammaproteobacteria; order Pseudomonadales; family GM7GCV1; genus JABJGI01. Next base: position 1,082 of record JBFHKI010000095.1, read on the forward strand.
CTCTGGCCATCGCCAGTGGAGTTCCTCCCCAGTACGGGCTCTATACGGTAATTTTTGCCGGGCTGATTGTCGCCCTGACGGGAGGCAGTCGATACAGTATTTCCGGCCCGACAGCTGCCTTTGTTGTTATCCTCAACCCCATCGCCATGCAGCAGGGGCTGGCCGGGCTTTTGATAGCCACGGTTATGGCCGGTGGCATTCTGGTAGTGATGGCTTATGCCCGGCTGGGGCGGTTTATTGAATATATCCCCGAATCCGTAACCCTGGGTTTCACCGGTGGAATTGCTATTGTTATGGCGACGCTACAGGTGCCTGACCTGTTGGGGACAACAGTGGATCTGTCCGGTGAGTATCTGCACAAGTGGCTAGCTATATCCCACAGTCTGGATCAGTTAAACCGGGCCAGTCTGAGTGTTGCAGTGTTTACCCTGGCTTTTATGATTCTTTGGCCACGCTTTAATAAAAGCATACCTGCGCATTTGCCCAGTTTGCTGTTTGCCAGTTTATTGGGTTTCTGGCTGAATTCCCGCGGTGCCGGGATAGACACCATTGGTACCCGGTTCCAGTTTGTAAATCCGGACGGCAGTCTGGGTATGGGGATCCCGGCTCAACTACCCAGCTTTGACTGGCCGTGGAATCGTATGGGGCCGGATGGTGGTACCTTTGAATTATCTTTCACCAGCCTGGGTGCTCTGCTGCCATCGGCCTTTGCGATTGCCATGCTGGGAGCGATTGAGTCACTGCTCTGTGCTGTTGTACTGGATGGCATGTCGGGCAAGCGGCACAGCGCTAACTCTGAACTTCTGGGACAGGGTATAGGTAATATCCTAACGCCTTTCTTTGGTGGCATTACCGCTACCGCCGCTCTGGCGCGATCATCGGCAAACTACAAGGCTGGTGCTATATCTCCCATAGCGGCTGTAGTGCATGCACTGGTTGTTTTGGCTGCATTGTTGTTGCTTTCACGAGTATTGTCTTATTTGCCCATGCCTGCTCTGGCGGCCATGTTGTTGATTGTCGCCTGGAATATGAGTGAAGCGCCCAAGGCGCTGCGCATGACTCGCAAGGCCCCTCTGGGGGATGTGGCAGTGTTTGTGGTATGTCTGTGCCTGACGGTGTTTGTCGATATGGTAATGGCGATTACCGTGGGTATTTTGTTGGCGTCTTTGCTCTTTATGCGAGAGATCGCCGGTATGACAAAGATTGTGGATGTCACTGCAAATCCGCGTTTTGTCAGTCAATCAGTGCCGGATAACTGGAAGGTTTTCGAGATTAAGGGGCCATTATTTTTTGCTGCTGCAGACCGGGTTTTTAGTGAGTTGGCAGAGCTGTTGAAAGGTTTGGATGGCGTGGTTTTGTATATGGATTCTTCACCTCTACTGGATGCCGGTGGTGTTTCGGCTATGGAACGCTTGATTAAAATCCAGACTCGATCGAATAAGTGCATTCTGTTTGCCGAGTGGCCCTTCCAACCGTTGAAGACCTTGGCCAAGTCTGGCTTTCAGCCAATTGTGGATCAGGTTGAGTTTTTCCCAAGTCTGGATGCCGCCTTACAAGCTGCTGAACGCTTGGCGGAAAAGGCTTCTCTACCGAATACCCATTAGGCAGGTGCCAGGCTCGGATTCAATCTACTGTGAGCGATCTTTGCACTATGCCCATAAGGTTGTGCAACAACATGGCAGCTGAAAACTGATAGGCGTGAAATCCGGGGATGGGAGCAAATTCCAGAAGATCAAAACCGAGGATTTGCCGTTGTTTTGCGACGGACTCAAAGAGCGAAAGTGTCTGATACCAGCCCAAGCCGCCGGGCACCGGTGTGCCAGTGGAGGGGAAGATGCTCGGGTCCATACCGTCGATGTCGAGGGTAAAAAATACTCTGGAAGGAAAATCTTCCGGCAGATCGATGGAACCAATATTCCCGGGTACCAGATCTTCCGCATCTCTAAACCAAATCTGCGGGTGTCTGTTTCTCAGGTCCCGCTCCTCCTCACAAAAAGCGCGTATACCTAATTGGTAGAGGGGAATATCCAGATCGACACAACGTTTCATAACCGAGGCGTGGCTGAATGGGTTGCCCTCGTAAGCTTCGCGTAAATCGGCGTGGGCATCGATCTGCACTATGCCAAAGTCGGTGTCTCCAGCTGCCAGCATGCCCTGAATAATTCCCAGAGTGACACTGTGTTCTCCACCGATACCTACGGGCATCTTACCCAGTTGGCGGATTTTGGTAGTTCGCTCGGCGATACGCGCCATTACTTGCTCTGCATGGCCGCTGCAATCAATGGCGGGGTGAGTGAATATGCCAGCGGAGCTGGGAGTGCTTTTTCCATCCCAGGTTTCCAGTTGCCAGGAGGCTTCAAGAATGGCCGAGGGTCCTTGCATGGTTCCGCCCCCATAGGATACTGAGTCTTCATAGGGGATAGGCAGGATATGGAACAGAGCCTTTTCAGGCTCTGGCTGTTCAATCTCCGATCCCAGAAAATGCGGATAGCTCAGGTTGGTGTTATGGAGTTCGGACATATTCAGGAAAGCCGGGTTTTGAAATCGGTGTAATCAAACTGGCGAACAATACGCAGTTCGTCGCTGTTACTGTTCCACACGGCGATAGAGGGCAGGTTTACACCGTTAAAAGTATTGGTTTTCACCATGCTGTAGTGGGACATATCATCAAATATCAGACGTTGACCAATCTGCAATGGTTGGGCAAAGCTGTAATCGCCAATAACATCTCCGGCCAGACAGCTGGTTCCCCCAAGTCGGTAAGTATGGGGTTGTAGGTTTGGCTGCGAGGCACCAAGTATGTCGGGGCGGTAGGGCATTTCCAGTACATCGGGTATATGGCAAGTGGCCGAGGCGTCCAGAATGGCTAGATCCATACCATTGTGGGTAGTATCCAGTACTTCTGATATAAGCACGCCGGTATGGATGGCGATGGCTTCACCGGGTTCCAGATATACCTGAACTTGATACTTTTCAGTAATCTCCTGTATCAGGGCGATCAAGCCGGCCCGGTCGTAATCGGCTTTGGTGATGTGATGTCCACCGCCAAAATTGATCCATTGCATTTGCGGCAGCAGGTCACCAAACTGGGTTTCGATACTGCGTACAGTGCGTTCCAGGGGCTCGAAACCTTGTTCACAGAGAGTGTGAAAGTGCAGGCCGCTGATACCATCTAATGCCTCGGGGTCGAGTTGATCCTTTGTAATGCCGAGTCGCGAATTGGGTGCGCAGGGATCATAGATAGGCACTGCGCCTTCCGAGTGTTGTGGATTAATTCGCAGGCCGATCTCGGGTTTGCCATCACGTTTGGCTTGCTCGGCTTCAACCATCGGCCTGAAACGCTGCCACTGGGCGCATGAGTTAAATATCAGGTGGTCGGCAAGTGGCAGGACTTTGAGTAGATCCCTTTCCGAATAAGCGGCGGCGTAGACGTGGTTTTCACCACCGTATTCTTCGCTGGCCAAACGGGCTTCGTTATACCCGCTGGCGCAAGTACCGGAAAGATATCGGCAAGTCAGCGGCCCGAGCGCCCACATGGAAAAAGCCTTTAACGCGGCAAGTACCTTGGCGCCACTGGCCTGTTGAACCTCTGCCAGAATTTTCAGGTTGTTTTCAACGGCGACTTCATCCACCACAAAGCAGGGTGAAGGCACCCTGTTGGGGTTGAAGTGTTCGAAGGCGTTGGTCACTGGGGCTGATCAGGACGGGTCGAGCGGGTGTTTGTCCAGCTCAATTTCTGTCCAGGGCAGACCGTATTTGTTCAGGTCGTCCATAAAGGGGTCTGGGTCCATTTGCTCGACATTCCAGACTCCGGGTTTCATCCATTTGCCTTCCACCATCATCTTGGCGCCGATCATGGCCGGTACGCCTGTAGTGTAGGAAATGGCCTGGGACTGTACTTCGGCATAACAGGCTTCGTGATCGCAGACGTTATAGACGTAATAGATTTTTTCCCTGCCCTCTTTGATACCTTTGACTATGCAACCAATACAGGTGCGACCCTTGGTTCGTGGGCCAAGGCTGGCGGGATCGGGCAGTACTGATTTTAGGAATTGTAAGGGAATGACCTGATGGCCGTTGTAGTCAACAGGCTCGATGGAGGTCATGCCGATATTTTCCAGAACTCGTAAATGGTTGAGGTAGTTTTCCGAAAAACTCATCCAGAATTGGGCCTTTTTAATACTCGGAAAGTGCTTGGTCAGGGACTCCAGCTCTTCGTGATACATACGGTAGATATTGTAGGTGCCAACCTCTTCCGGGCAGGTGAACTGCGCTTTTTTGGACATGGCATCAGTAGTTACAAAATCACCGTTTTCCCAGTGACGACACTCGGCGGTCACCTCGCGGATATTGATTTCCGGATTGAAATTTGTCGCGAAAGGGTGTCCGTGATCGCCACCGTTGACATCGACAATATCCAACTCCTGTATTTCGTCGAAGTGGTGTTTGGCGGCATAGGCGGTGTATACGCCGGTTACGCCGGGATCAAAACCGCTGCCGAGCAGCGCCATAAGGCCGGCTTTTTCAAAACGTTCCTGATAGGCCCACTGCCAGCTGTATTCAAATTTGGCTTCTTCCGGTGGCTCGTAGTTGGCGGTATCCATATAGTGCACGCCCGCATTCAGGCAGGCATCCATAATGTGCAGATCCTGATAGGGCAGGGCGACATTGATAACCATAAAGGGCTTTTCACGCTGTAACAGGGCGGTTAATTCGTCAACATTGTCGGCGTCTACCTGAGCGGTGCGGATATGGCTGACATCCTGCTTTTGCGCGATTTGCGCAACGATGTCTTTGCATTTGGATTCAGTGCGGCTGGCAAAAACAATTTCTTCGAATACTTCTGTCAGTTGCGCGCACTTGTGGGCAACTACACCACCGACGCCGCCGGCGCCTATAATCATTACCTTAGCCATAATAATTTCCCGTTTCAGGTTTTTGCTAGTTTGCTTCGTAGTAGGTATAGCCTGACAGGCTTTCCGAAAAGGCTTTTAAAATTTCCTGTCTGGTTTGTACGCTGATCTTGCCAGAGCGCACAGCGCCTTCAACTGTGCGGCGGAACTGTTCTTTCATCGCCTTGGTATCGTATTCAACATAGGTCAGCACATCCTCAATGCTGTCGCCGTGAATTTCGTGCACAAAATCGAAACTGCTGTCGGCATTGATACGGACGCTGACAACGTTAGTGTCACCAAAGAGGTTGTGCAAGTCACTGAGGGTTTCCTGATAGGCGCCGACCAGAAAAACGCCGAGATAATATTCTTCGTCCTGTCTGAGTTGGTGTAGGGGCAGAGTGGTATTTTCGCCGATAAAATTGTCCAACTTACCATCACAATCACAGGTTAGATCGGCAATGGTGGCTTCACGGGTCGGACGTTCATTAAGTCGGTGCACCGGCATAATGGGAAATACCTGATTGATGGCCCATGAGTCCGGCAGGGATTGAAAGACGCTGAAGTTACCGTAGTAGATATCCGACAGACTGTGCCGCAAAGCCTGAACTTCCTCGGACAGGGTTTCGGCATCGGGTGCCAATTGTTGAATTTTTTGCAGGACTTCCAGGTAGAGGTTTTCGGCAGTGGCGCGCGCGCGTAAATTCACCTGGCCTCTCTGAAAGAGTTGGCGGATTTCGTCGCGGTAAAAATTGGCGTCGTTGTAACACTCCTGAATATTTCTGGTATTAATTATCTCCAGCAGGCTTCTCAGGCTGGTGAGTTTTTCGTCACTGTCCGGCGGCGGGTTTTCCAGCGAGGGAACCGGATCAAAGTGAGCCACATCCAGGATGTTAAAAAGAAACACACTGGAGTAAGCCGATGTTGCGCGTCCGGATTCCGACATTAGCGTCGGGTGTGGAATGTCCAATGGATCGAGGGTTTGCATAACGGCCTCGACAATATCACTGCAGTATTCGTCAAGGGAGTAATTTTTAGAGTTGGTTCCCCGCTGGCGACTGCCATCGTAGTCCACGGCCAGCCCGCCCCCCAGATCCAGAAAGCCCATGGCGGCGCCTTCTTCAATCATGCTGATGTAGTAACGGCAGGCTTCTTGCACACCCTGCCGGATATTGTGGATGCTCGGGATTTGAGAACCCAGGTGGAAGTGCAGCATTTGTAAGCAGTGCAGCATGTCGGCATCGCGTAATTGGTCTATTACATCGATCAGTTGCAAGCTGGTGAGACCGAAGATACTGCGGTCACCGCTGTCATTTTGCCAGTGTCCTTCAACCCGGGTGGAGAGTTTGAC
>JBFHKI010000096.1:0-7282 GCA_041595415.1 Pseudomonadales bacterium
CGCCTTTTCCAGCGCACCGGGCATTTTGAGTTTTTGCAAGCCCTCTTGGCGCACAGCCCACTGCATGATCTGCAGACTTTCTTGCAACACCTTGCCATTCGGTAATTGCAATACCGGCACTGTACCCTTGGGCGAAATCGCCAGCATGGCTTCTGGTTTGTCTTTCAGAAGTATCTCGCGCAGTTCCACCTGTATGTCAGCCGACAACAGAGCCAGCCGAGCCCGTATGGCATAGGGGCAGCGACGAAAAGAGTAAAGTACGGGAACGATCAGCTATCTCCGTAAAATTTCTATTCTAGTGATTATGTCCACCGGGGCCGTGAGCGTGGCCGTGAGCCAACTCTTGCTCGGTGGCTTCGCGTATATCGACTATCTCGATATCAAATAACAGATCCATGCCCGCCAGCGGGTGATTGGAATCGATATCCACATTAAATTTGCCAACCTTTACCACCCGGGCATCAAAGTGCCCTTCGGCAGTATTCACCTGCACAATCTGCCCCGGTCGCAACTTTTGTTTTGCCTGCACCAGATGCTTTAAGGGCACACGCTGTTGGCGGTTGGGCTGGAGTTCGCCATAGGCCTGTGCTGCGCTGAGTTCGATCTGGAAAGTCGCACCCTTGGCTTTTCCGCTGAAAGCCTCCTCCATTGCCGGCAAGATATTTTGATGTCCGTGCAGATAAATAGCGGGCTGTTCGGCCGGCGTTTTTTCGATAAGGGCGCCTCCGGCTTCACTGAGCTGATAGTGGAAAGACACAACTTTATTGGTTTCGACGTGCAATGCGGGCTCCGAAGTAAGGAAAAGAATCCGTCTATTTTAGAGAAGGCTCTGCTTCTGTACGAGCACCAGACAACAAATATCTGAGGATTACCTGACCAGCGTCCCTTTCGCTATCAGCCCGCCTTAATCAAAGACAGAAATCCCATCTGTCTCCTTCATATCAAAAGCTATATTCCGTTATGCTTGCGGCAAATTTTTGCAGCAGGAATAACCATGCCCTCTTTTGATATTGTTTCCGAAGTGGACGATAACGAAATACGCCACGCCGCCGAGAATACCCAACGCGAAATCGCTACCCGCTACGATTTTCGCAACGTGGACGCCTCGGTGGAATACAACAAACCCAATGTGGTACTCAAGGCCGAAGCCGACTTTCAATGCAGCCAATTGCTGGATATGTTCCGTATCCAACTGACCAAGCGCAAGGTTGAACCCAGCGCCATGGAATACGACGACGAAGCCTTACACAGTGGCAAGAGCTTCTCGCTAACCGTCAAGTTTAAACAGGGTATCGAATCCCTTATCGCCAAACAGATCGTCAAACTGATCAAAGAATCCAAAATCAAGGTACAGGCGCAGATTCAGGGTGAACAGGTCCGGGTGACCGGCAAAAAGCGCGATGACCTGCAGCAGGTGATGACTCTGGTAAAAGACGCCGATCTGGGCCAACCCTTCCAGTTCACCAATTTCCGCGATTAACTGCCTATGAACGCCCATCCTGTCCGCCAGTTCCTGAGCCCGAGGCGCCCATGGCTGTGGTTGATCTGCCTGTTGCTTATCTATCAGCTACTCGGTGCCCTGATACTCCCCATGGTGCTTAAACACCAGTTGATCAAGATATCCGCAGAACGCACGCAACTGCAGACAGAAATTGACCTGCTCAAGTTTGATCCCTATACATTCCGTTTGTACATGGAAGGTCTGGATGTCCGCGACGCTCAGAATCATTCACTACTGGCCTTTGATTCCCTGGATATCAATCTGGCGCCGACGCGTTACCTGCGCGGTAAAATTCTGCAGGTTCAAAGTGTCGATCTGGACGGGCTGGCGATTTACCTGCAACGCAATTCCGAGGGGCTGACCAATGTACAGCAGGTGATAGACAACTGGTTTACCAGTGCCCCGCCAGTTGACCAACAAGCGTCTGATACAGAGACAGGAACCACCGAAGCACCGGCCATACAGGTCGACCGTTTCAGCCTGAATGGCGCACAGTTGAGTCTGAGCGACCAACTGCCAACCACCCCCTTTGCTCTACTCCTGCAAGATGTGCACTTCAGCTTGGACGGTTTCAACAGCCTGTCGGAACAACCCGCCAGTTTCAATGCCAGTCTGGCTGTTTCCAGCGGAGGCAAACTGGATCTCGACGGAACTATTGCGCTGATGCCGGTTCTGACAGCTCAAACCCGGGTCGAGATAGATAGCCTTTCTCTGGCCTTGTTACAACCCTATATCGCCGACAGCACCCAGCTTGAACTGGTCGAAGCCCTGCTCAGTCTGCAAGCTGAAATCCGTTCAAACGCCGAAGACAGTCTTGCTTATCAGGGTAGTCTGCAAATCGATAATCTGGATATTCAGTACGATCAGCAACAACTGCTCGGCTGGCAATCACTGCAACTGCCGGAGAACAGCTTTAACCTGGACGAACAGCGCCTGGAACTGAGCGAGATAAATCTCGATCAGGCCTTTGCGCGCATCATTATCGACCGCGAGGGCGGAACCAACATCAGCCAGGCTCTGACGACGGAGGCCAACCCCCGGAACGAACAGACAACAGCCGACACCGAACCTACAGAAGAGCCCGAACCCGCCGAAGCAGATGCACCCTTTACCCTACGTGTCGGTCAGATAAGTATTGAAAACGCGGCCATGTACTTTGCCGATTTTTCCCTACCACTGCCCTTTGCCACCGATATCAGCAACCTGCAAGGGAACGTCTCGACCATAACCAATAACAGCAGCGAACCCGCCAGTCTCGATCTGGCCGGTCAGGTGGGTGAATTTGGGCTGGTCAATATCGGCGGAGATCTGCGCCCGCTCGACCCCAAGGACTTAACCAATATCGATCTGATTTTCGAAAACATCGATATGATCGATCTGTCGCCTTATCTGATCAAATTTGCCGGACGCACCATTGCCTCGGGCAAACTGGATGTCGATCTCGGCTACCGCATCGCCGCCTCACAACTCGAAGGCAGTAACAAGGTGGTTTTGCGCGATTTCACTCTGGGCGAGTCCGTCGACAGTCCCGAAGCTATAAACCTGCCTCTGGGCCTGGCCCTTGCCCTACTGAAAAACTCACAGGGTGTTATCGATATCGATCTGCCCGTTCAGGGCGATCTGGACAACCCGGAATTCAACTATGGCAAGGTTGTTCGCAGCGCCCTGATCAACCTGCTGACCAATATCGTCAGCTCGCCCTTTCGTCTTCTCGGCGGACTGGTCGGCAGCGATCTGCCTCTCGACCAGATTGAATTTGAAGCGGGCAGTGCCGAAGTTCTGGCACCGCAAAGGGAAAAACTGATCAATCTGGCCAATGCCTTGACCGAGCGTCCCCAACTGGCTCTTGAAATACCGGCTTATTACAACCTCAGCCTGGATACAGCCGCTCTGCGACAGCAAAGCCTTGTACAAAGACTGACCAGCCTGCTTCCTGAAAATACCAGCGCCGACAGCCCCGAACGCCGCGAAGTCTTGCAAGGCTTTTACCTTGAAGCCTTTGGCCCGGACAGTCTCGAAGCCTTGCGCCTGCAATACAGCAGTTCAGGTGAACTGGACAACCTGGCATTTGCCAACCGGATGCAAACGGACTTGGTCGAGGTGGAAGTGTTGCAGCCCGACGCACTGGACAATTTGGCCCGGAACCGGGCACAGAATATTCAGGCCGCTATTCAGGCAGCTCAGAGTGATCTGGCACAACGTCTGGTTATTGCAAATGAAACAGAGGACTCCGCTACCGAATCCGACAGTAGAGTGAGCCTGAAACTCGACCTGCAAAGCCTCTAGTTTTTTGCCCGCCGGAATCCTGTTGGCGGGCAAAATTCTTACCTGAAGTTCATAAAAAGCGATTGTTTTTGGTCAAACATGGACAAAAACAACAGGCCCTTAGACAAAAACCAAATAACTCCCCCGAAATTGGAACTCTTTGAGCCATAGGCATATGGTCTTTGGATGCACGAATTCCAAGGCCGCGGATCAGCCATAAAAACTACAAAGGGTGCATGTTCAAAACCATAACAGGGGAGTTAATTATGAAAACAACAACCGACTACCGCATCAGGCTGAGTATTGCTCTCGGCATGCTCATGACTATTACCTCCGGCGGAACTCTTATTTCACAAGCGGGTGCGCAGGAAATCGAAGATGTTTTTGTATTGGGATCCCGCGCTCCGGGACGCACCGCACAGGACATGCCGGTGCCCGTGGACAACCTGACTTCCGAATCCATGGAGGCGACGGGCCAGACCGAAGTAGGCCGAATGCTGCAAGCACTGGCGCCCTCCTTCAACTTTCCCAGCTCCAGTATCAGCGACGGTACTGACGCCCTGCGCCCGGCAACACTGCGCGGCCTGGGACCTGACCAGACGCTGGTTCTGGTTAACGGCAAACGCCGGCATCAGGCGTCCCTTATCCATATTAATACCTCTGTAGGGCGTGGTACCGCGGGTACCGATATGAACGCCATTCCGGCAGCCTCCATCAAACGCATTGAAGTGCTGCGCGACGGTGCAGCCGCCCAGTACGGCTCCGACGCCATAGCCGGGGTAATTAATATAGTTCTGGATGATCAGGTAGATTCCGGTCATTTCGCCATTTCACAGGGCCAGTACAGTGAAGGTGATGGTGCTACTACCAATATCGATCTCAGTAACGGATTTGCCCTGGGCAACAGCGGTTATCTCAACGCTACCTTTAACTACCGCGACCGGGAAAATACCAACAGGGCTGGTCTGCACGGTTCCTGCCTGTTTCTCGGCTGTACCGATGCCGATAACGACGGCATTCTTGAACCCGGCGACCCCCGTGAAGTAACGGCCGACAGACAAACCTTCCGCATCGGCGATGCCGACTCCAAACAAACCGCTTTCACCCTGAACTCAGGAATGGAGCTGGGCGAAGGTGAACTTTATGGCTTTATCACCTATTCCAGCCGCGAAAACCAGTCAGGCGCCTTCTTTCGACACAACGGCAACACCGGCGGTAACGCACCTTTGGCCGATGGCGATGCCACCATCCCGGACGGCTTTTTGCCCCTGATAAATTCGGATATTCGCGATACCTCCTTCAACTTCGGCTATCGTGTGGATTTTGATAATGATTCCTCGCTGGATATTTCCTACACAACCGGCGAGAACGTTATCGACTACACCACCAGTAACTCGCTGAACTCCTCCTTTGCCAACCAGCAACGCTACAGCACCACCCTGACCTCGGACGAAATCCGTGACAGCGTGCCGCGTGAAGCCTTTGCCTATGGTCTGGAACTGGGCTTGAGTACCATAAATCTCGATTTCACCAAATCCTATGATCGCTTCTTCCTGGCTCTGGGTGCGGAAATGCGTACCGATGAGTACAAAATTATCGCCGGTGAAGAATACGCCTACCGCGATTACGACACCGAAGACGGTGTCAGCCTTTACGCCGATGACCGCAGTGGCGGTATTCAGGGCTTCCCCGGTATAGGACCACAATCCGCGGTAGATGAAACCCGAGATGTGTTTTCGCTCTATCTTGACGCCGAATACGAGTGGGACAATTTTACCCTGAACGGCGCTACCCGCTACGACGAGTACGATGGCTTTGGCGATACCCTCAACTTCAAGCTGGCCGGTAACTATCGCCTTTCCGACACCCTGCGCCTGCGCGCTGCGGTAAGCACCGGTTTCCGCGCTCCTTCCATGCAACAGCTCTACTTCAACAACGTCAGCACCCAGTTCCGCCCCGATGTAAATGATGTAGATGGCGACCTGGATTTTGCCGAGTTGATAGCCGTGGAAGTGGGTACTTTCCGCAACGACAGCACCCTGGCACAGGCCATTGGCATTCCGGAACTGAAAGAAGAAGAATCCACCAACTACAGCTTTGGAGTGGTCTCCGATCTGACTGATAACCTGAGCATGACCATTGACTACTACCAGATTAATATCGACGACCGCATCGTTATCAGCAACCAGCTGGGAACCGGTCTTTCGGCAACTCTGGATGCAGCTTTGGCCCAGGCTGGAGCCGGTGCGGGGCAGTTTTTCCTTAACGGCGCCAATACCGAGACCTCCGGTGTGGATATTGTCGGCACCTACTCCGGCGTGGAGTTGGCTGGCGGTAATATCGACTTTACCTTTGCCGCCAACTTCACCAGTACCGAGGTGACCGACCTCTTTACGCCGGTCGGTTCCGGTCTGGAAAGTCTGCCCACCTCAACGGTATTTTCAGATCAGGATATTTCCATTATCGAAGAATGGCAGCCGGAAGACCGCATCAGTCTGAGCGGTTATTACACCAGAGATGCCTGGACGGCTAACCTGTCTCTAAACCGCTACGGCGAATACACCGTGACCGATGGCGGCACCCAGACCTATAGCCCCAAAGTGCTCACCGACCTGCGGGTTACCTATAACTTCGACAACGGCCTCAAGGTAAACTTCACCGGCAATAATATCTTTGATGTCACACCGGACAAAAACACCATTGGCAATACCCGTAGCGGCGCCATCGAAGACGGCATTAACGGCCCGATCATTGTCGATAGTGCGGGTGTCTTTACCTACTCCAGACGCTCTGCTCCCTTCGGTTTTAACGGCGCTTACTACTCGGTTGGCTTGGCCTACGATTTCTGAAATCAAACATGGAGGACAAAAAACCCGGCTTTTGCCGGGTTTTTTGTTGGCAATGACAGGTCTCACCCTCAGGGTGCAAAGGGTTTCAATTCCTCATGAACCTGGTTGCGCGCCTGCATCAGCTTTTGCACAAAATGCTCCAGTTTTTTGTCTTCTTCCGTTTCGGGAACCCACTTGGGCACCGGTTTGGGTTTGCCCGCTTCATCCAGGGCGACAAAAACGATGTTGCAGCGGGTAGTGGTCCGGTATTCGCCCTGTTTAATGTCTTTGGAGCGCACCGTCACCAGTACATGCATACTGGTATTACCGGTGTAGATAATCCGTGCATCCAGCTCCACCAGATCACCCACCTGAATGGGTTCGATAAAACGAATACCACCGACATAAACTGTCACACAATAGGATTCACTCCAGGCCGAAGCACAGGCATAACCGGCCTGGTCGATCCATTTCATCACAACACCGCCGTGCACCTTGCCACCAAAGTTCACATCATTGGGTGAGGCCAGCATGCGCAGGCTCAGTTTTCTTTTATCGGTTTGCACAAAGTCTCTCGGGAAGTAATTCGTCAGGGGGCGATTTTACTCACAGCCTCGATAATCTGACAGAAAACAATCGAAGGCCCATCTGTGCGCCTCCACCAGTTGCTCGGGGCTCAGCTGGCTTC
>JBFHKI010000097.1:0-7213 GCA_041595415.1 Pseudomonadales bacterium
CCATAATGGCCATAATGGCCATGAAAACAAAAAGAGCGATCAGAAATAATTGCATAACTCTCTCCATGACAGACCAAGCTTAACCAAGATGTCAGTTTTCTCCACCAGGTAAAAACCAAAAACGGGGCTGATATACGCCCCGTTTTCTATACAAAGCCTGTTAACCACCAAAGTCGTCAAGCAGAATATTTTCACGCTCGACGCCAAGATTGACAAGCATATCAATACAGGCCGCGTTCATCATGGGTGGACCACACATGTAATATTCACAATCTTCAGGCGCAGGGTGATCCTTAAGATAGTTCTCCAACAACACATTGTGGATAAATCCGGTGTAACCTTCCCAATTATCTTCAGGCTGCGGGTCGGACAGAGCCAGATGCCATTCAAAGTTATCGTTTTCTTCCTGAAGCTTGTCATATTCTTCAACATAAAAAGCTTCACGCATTGAGCGGGCGCCATACCAGAAACTGATCTTTCGGTTGGTTTTCAGACGTTTTAACTGATCAAAGATATGTGAACGCATTGGCGCCATACCGGCACCACCACCAATAAACACCATTTCGGCGTCGGTATCTTTGGCAAAAAACTCACCAAATGGCCCAAATACGTTGACCTTGTCTCCAGGCTTCAAGCTAAAGACATAGGATGACATAAGTCCTGGCGGCAAACCTTCGGTACGCGGCGGTGGCGTCGCAATACGGATATTAAACTTGAGAATACCCTTCTCTTCCGGATAGTTAGCCATGGAATAGGCACGTATGACTGGCTCGGTAGTTACTGATTCCAGCTTGAAAAAGCCGAACTGTTCCCAGTCGCCACGATACTGCTCTTCAATATCAAAGTCAGAATATTTAACCGCACAGGCAGGACGCTCAAGCTGTACGTATCCACCAGCTCGGAAATCAACATTTTCTCCTTCCGGAAGCTTGAGGTGCAATTCTTTAATAAAGGTGGCGACGTTGTCGTTGGCAACAACCTCACATTCCCATTGCTTGACCCCAAAGACTTCCTCGGGAACCACTACTTTCATGTCCTGTTTTACCGGCACCTGACAGGATAGGCGCCACCCTTCACGAACTTCACGAGGGGTAAAGTGGGAAAGCTCAGTAGGTAATATCGAGCCCCCACCATCTTGTACGACACACTTGCACTGCCCACAGGTACCGCCACCACCACATGCAGAGGCCAAAAAAAGCTCTCCGTCAGCAAGTGTATTCAGCAATTTTCCACCCGCGGGTACGGAAATCGTTTTTTCGTCGTTGACCACAATGGAAACACTACCAGTGCTAACCATTTGCTTGCGGGCAACCAAAATAATTGCCACCAAAGCCAATACAATGGCCGTAAACATAGCTACGGCAACGACAATGGTAAGGGTTACAGAATCCATCAAATTCTCTCTTTAAATATCGATACCGCCGAAGGACATGAAGCCAAGCGACATCAAACCCACGGTAATAAAAGTAATGCCCAAGCCCTGGAGCCCGGCTGGAACGTCACTGTACTTGAGCTTCTCGCGAATACCGGCCAAAGCGGTGATCGCAAGTGCCCAACCAACACCAGAACCAAGTCCGAATACGGCGGATTCTGCAAAGCTGTAATCGCGCTCGACCATCAATAATGAAGCTCCAAGAATCGCGCAATTCACCGTAATCAAGGGCAAGAAAACACCCAGAGCTGCATAGAGTGCAGGAACATATTTATCGAGAAACATCTCCATAATCTGCACGATGGCCGCAATGACACCTATGTAGCTCAACAATCCCAAGAATCGTAGATCGACCCCTCCCAAGCTGTCGCTTATCCAGGTCAGAGCCCCTTCAGTCAACAGATAATTCAAAATCAGGTTGTTTACCGGAACCGTGATTGCCAGAACCACAATAACGGCAATACCCAAACCAATGGCGGCACTGATTTTTTTGGAGATAGCCAAAAAGGTACACATGCCCAGGAAGAAGGCCAGCGCCATGTTCTGAATAAAGATAGAACGGACAAAGAGTCCGAGAAATTGCTCTAACATCAGTGAGCCTCCGACGCTTGACTATTGGGACTGATTTTGAATTCCGGTTGCTCCACCTGCTCAGTTTTCCAGGTGCGCAATGCCCAGATAAACAAACCGATCAGAAAGAAGGCACTGGGGGGCATCAAGAGCAGACCATTGTGTACATACCACTCAGGCATCAGGCTAATACCAAAAAGGCTACCTGAACCAAACAGCTCTCGCACAAAGGCCAGAGCCAGCAACATAACGCTGTATCCCAGCCCGTTACCGATACCATCCATAAAACTCTCAACAGGAGGGTTTTTCATGGCGAAGGCCTCAGCACGACCCATGACGATACAGTTGGTGATAATCAAACCGACAAAAACCGAAAGCTGCTTGCTAATGTCATAAGCATAGGCTTTCAAAAACTGGTCTACCACAATCACCAGCGAAGCAATAATGGTCATTTGCACAATAATCCGAATACTTCCCGGAATTTGCTTTCGAATCAGAGAGATAAAGAAATTCGAGAAAGCTGTAACCAGTGTCAGGGCGATACACATCACTACCGTTACTTTAAGCTGGGAGGTAACAGCCAGAGCGGAGCATATTCCGAGAATCTGCAAGGCAATCGGGTTGTTATTGAAAATCGGGTCCAATAAGGTTTGTTTGAAGGCTTTAACCATGACTAGGCCTCTCCTGCTTTGAGATTGTCCAAAAACTTGCGGTAACCGTTTTCGCCCAACCAGAACTTGATCAGATTATCGACGCCGGCTGTCGTCAAGGTTGCACCCGACAAACCATCGATTGTATGTTCTGCACCAGGAGCTCCTGCCGCCACAGAACCTTTAACAACCTGCAATACCAACTCACCATTATCAAAAGCTTCTTTATTTACCCACTGGGCTTTCCAGACGGGGTTGTCCACTTCACCACCAAGACCGGGGGTTTCACCGTGAGCAAAGAAGCCGATGCCAGCAACAGTACTAAGATCCTCCTCAAGGGCGAGAAATCCCTGCAGAGTCGACCATAAACCATAGCCACGAACCGGCAGAATAACCTTGTCCAATTGCCCTTGGTTATCTTCCAGAAGATAAACCACCGCATAGTCTTCACGTCGACCAATCTTGGCAATATCAACAACTCCCAAATCCTCAAAAGAGCTCGACAGTTCTGGGTCTTTGGCAGCCTTGAAATAATCAAAACTGGCTGGATCGATTGCGTCAGTGTATCGCCCGGTATTCAAATCTATTGCCTTGACCTGAACCGAAGCAAACTGCTCTGCAACCGGAACGGATTCATCCAAAAGACCAGCCGCAGCCAGAATATTGGTCTGTTTATCGCCTTCAATATTGGCATTTTGTAGTGGTTTCAAGGCTACCGCCGCGGTAGAAACCACAATGGCGCAAACCAGACAAACGCTAAAGGCAACAACGAGGGTTTTACCTACGGTCTCATTGGACACGTGCCATCCTCCTCTTAATATTAGCTTCGACAACAAAGTGGTCTATCAGCGGAGCGAACAGGTTGGCAAATAGAATTGCCAACATCATACCCTCCGGAAACGCCGGGTTAACCACACGAATCAATACACACATAAAACCGATTAGAGCGCCGTACCAGAATCTACCCCAATTGGTCATTGCGGCAGATACCGGATCGGTGGTCATAAAGATCATGCCGAAGGCAAAACCACCCAATACGAAGTGCCAGTGCGGCCCCATAGCGAACATATAGTTGTCTTCGCTACCGATAAGGTTGAACAGAAGAGCCGTCAACACCATACCCAGGAGGGTGCCAAGTACGATTCGCCAACTGGCGATACGCATGATCATCAAAACCGCACCACCTATCAAGATAGCCAAAGTTGAGGTTTCTCCGATTGAGCCCTGCATATTGTCGAAGAAAGCATCCAACCAGGTCATCTGGTCATGTATAGCCGCCATACCCTGCTGGGCACCAACACTTAACATGGTCGCGCCGGTAAAACCGTCAACTGCTGTCCATACGGCATCACCGCTCATGGACGCCGGGTAAGCAAAGTAAAGGAAGGCTCGACCGGAAAGAGCCGGATTCATAAAGTTTTTTCCAGTACCTCCAAAAACTTCCTTACCAATAACGATACCGAAACTGATCCCCAGTGCGGCCATCCACAAAGGCAGATCGGGCGGGCAAGACAGGGCAAACAGTACCGAGGTAACAAAAAAACCTTCATTAATCTCGTGTTTGCGCACGATCGAGAACATTACTTCCCACACTGCACCTACCGCGAAAACGGTTATATAGATGGGCAGAAAAAAGCAGGCCCCGTACCAAAAATTGTCCCACCAGGAATTGGGGTTGTAGCTTGAAAGCAGACCAATCAAACCATCGTGCCAAGTGCCACTACCTGCCAAACCATGCAGCTCGATATAGCTATTCGCTTGAAAACCAAGATTCCACATACCGTAGAACATGGCCGGGAAGGTACAAGCCCATACGGTAATCATAATGCGCTTCAGGTCGATACCATCACGCACATGGGAAGATGTATGGGTAACCCGGCTGGGCATATAAAAAACGGTGTCCACCGCTTCATAGAGCGGATACCATTTTTCGTACTTGCCGCCCTTTTCGAAATTCGGGGCTATTTCGTCCAGATATTTACGCAGGCTCATCTAACCCTCCTGCTCGATGCGAGTCAGGTTGTCCCGCAATATCGGGCCATATTCGTATTTGCCTGGGCAGACAAAAGTACACAAAGCCAAATCCTCTTCGTCAAGTTCTAACGCACCCAGTTGTTGAGCCCGTTCAGTGTCACCAACAATCAGCGATCTCAGCAACTGAGTTGGCAGAATATCCAGCGGCATTACCGCCTCATAGGCGCCTATGGGAACCATGGCTCTGTCACTGCCATTGGTTGTAGTGGTCAAATCCCACTTGCGGTCTTTATCCAGATTGGAGATGTAGATTGGCAGAGCTGAATAACGCTCTTTGCCCGCCAATACATAGTGCAGCATAGGTCGATCACGCCCCTCTTTGAGCACACTGATCTGCACGTCGTAGCGGCCGAGGAATGCACAGTCAGAACTGTCAGCCGTGCCGCTTAATACCGACCCTGAAATCACCCGGTTCTCACCAGTCTTCAATTCACCAGCAGTAAGCTCTTCCAGACTGGCGCCAAGACGGGTCACTACCAAGCGCGGATTCTCAACCTGCGGACCAGCCAGAGAGATCAGGCGCTGAACCCAAAGCTCTCCGCTTAAAAACAGAGCACCAATAGCTACAACATCCTGATAGCCGATAGTCCAAACCACCTTCGACATGGCAGCCGGACGCAAATAATGGATATGTGTTCCCACCAAACCTGCGGGGTGCGGGCCGGAAAATTCTTCTACCCGTACCTTGTCATTTGAAACGTTCGGAATTGCTGCGCCAACAGCCTTGCCCAGGAATACCGAACCATCGGTCAGGCTGGCTAACAAGTTGAGCCCTGCCGAGAACTCCTCTTCATGCTTGGCGAGCATAATTAGCGGATCAGCCGCCAGAGGATTTGTATCCATAACCGATACAAATATGGCCTCCGGGCGAGAGTCTACCGCTGGAATCTTACTAAAAGGTCTTGTACGAAGTGCTGTCCAGAGCCCACTTTCAACCAGCTGTGCAGCAACGGTTTCGCCCTTTAGGGAGTTAATTTCTGAAGCGGAATAGGATTGAAACTTGCGCTTTTCCCCGGCGTCATCAATATCGATTACCAGAGAGCGGAAGGCGCGGCGTTCGCCACGGTTGATAGCAGATACCTTCCCTGCTGCCGGCGCGGTAAAAATAACACCAGGATTTTTTTTATCTTCGAAAAGAGGCTGGCCCATGGCGACTGTATCACCCTCTTGCACCAGCATGGTCGGCTTCATACCAATATAATCGCGACCAAGCACAGCAACTTTGGTGACAGCAACAGCTTCGCCAATTTCTTGTTTTGGGGCACCGGCAAGGGGCACATTCAGGCCCCGCTTAATTGAGATCATAAACTCAAACCACTTGTTTGATCAGATGGAAGTATTTGACACTGCCAAGTTCTAAATAAGGTTGACGCATCAGAGCTGGCAACTCTCCAGTAAGTATTACTTACTTTTAAGTTTTGCCACCGAAGCAGCGCGCGATTATATGTTTTGGATCACAGAAAAGCCAGCGGCCAAACTGTCTTTAACAGCGCGAGGCAGACGATAAGAAAACTGCTAAAGCCCTGTATATACAAGACTTTAGCCAACTAGCAGCCTGAAAACACCTCGCCTGAAAATATACCAACCTATATCAAGCTTTTTCCGGATAAGTAACATACTTGGCACCGGCAAACTTCTCCAGCACACGATGTACCTGACAGGTATAACCAAATTCATTATCGTACCAGAGGTAAATAACCGCTGAATTGCCGTTGGTAATGGTGGCCTTGGCATCGTAGATACAGGCAGTACGAGAACCGACAAAATCCGAAGAAACCACCTCGGGAGATTCGGTGTAATCAATTTGTTTGAGCAAGGAAGAACGCAAGGCGGCGTCGCGCATAAACTCGTTCAAGCTCTCTCGATCAACAGCTTTGGTCAAAGTCAGATTCAGAATCGCCATGGAAACATCCGGCGTTGGCACGCGGATAGCATTGCCCGTCAATTTCCCAGCCAACTCTGGCAAAGCTACCGCAACAGCTTTTGCCGCACCCGTTTCTGTCAACACCATATTCAATGCCGCGCTGCGACCACGACGCTCAGCCGAATGAAAATTGTCAATCAGGTTCTGGTCATTGGTATAAGCGTGCACCGTCTCCACATGACCGCGCTCGACACCGTACTCATCATTGATCAGCTTGAGAGCAGGAACAATGGCATTGGTGGTACAGGAAGCGGCGGAAATAATCTTGTCTGAAGCCGGATCAATAATACTGTCGTTAACACCGGCGACAATATTCTTGATACCACCCTTACCAGGTGCCGTCAGTAGTACTTTGCTTATACCCTTGGCTTGCAGATGCTGCCCAAGGCCGGCCTCATCACGCCAAGCGCCAGTGTTATCAACAACGATGGCGTTATTAATACCGTATTGGGTGTAATCAATTTCAGCCGGTGAGTTGGCGTAAATAAACTGCAACACATTTCCATTAACGACCAACTGACTTTTGTCCTCCAGCACCCGGATGGTACCTTTGAAACTACCGTGAACCGAATCACGGCGCAGCAAGCTGGCGCGCTTGATCAA
>JBFHKI010000098.1:0-7156 GCA_041595415.1 Pseudomonadales bacterium
ACTGAGTTTTGGTGCACCCACAGCTATTGAATCGGAAGTCGCCGAAGAAATCTGCAAGCTGGTACCCAGTATTGAAATGGTACGCATGGTAAGTTCAGGTACCGAAGCCACCATGAGCGCCATCCGTCTGGCGCGCGGTTATACCGGACGAAACAAGCTGATCAAGTTTGAAGGCTGCTATCACGGCCATTCCGACAGCCTGCTGGTAAAAGCCGGCTCCGGCGCTCTGACCTTTGGCACACCCAGTTCACCCGGCGTCCCCGAGGGCACAGTAGAGCACACCATCAATCTGCCCTATAACGATATCGAAGCCCTGACTGATTACTTTGCCAAAGCTGGCGAAGAGGTGGCCTGCGTTATTGTCGAGCCGGTTGCCGGCAATATGAATCTGGTTGCCCCGGTCCCCGGCTTTCTGGAAAAGCTTCGCGAACTCTGCACCCAATACGGTGCTGTTTTGATCTTCGATGAGGTTATGACCGGCTTTCGGGTCAGCCTCGGCGGCGCTCAAGGTTACTTCAATATTGACCCCGACCTCACCTGCCTCGGCAAGGTGGTCGGTGGCGGTATGCCGGTAGGTGCCTTTGGTGGCAAACGCGAGATCATGGAAATGATTTCGCCCCTTGGTCCGGTCTATCAGGCCGGCACCCTGTCCGGCAACCCGGTTGCCATGGTGGCCGGACTCACCACCCTGAAGCTTATTCAGCAACCCGGCTTTTATGATCGCCTGGGCGAAAAGGTGAACTACCTGCTGGAGGGTTTAAGCGGCATCGCGGCCAGACACAATATCCCGATGGCCACCAACTCCCGCGGCAGCATGTTCGGATTTTTCTTTAGCGAAGAGGAAGTGGTCACTAACTATCAACAGGTTATGGCCTGCCACGACGATCGCTTTAAGTCTTTTTTCCGGCAGATGGTCGAAGCTGGTGTTTATCTGGCACCGGCCTCCTATGAATGTGCCTTTATGTCCGCAGCGCACAGCCAGGAAGATCTGGACTTTACCCTCGAACAAGCCGATCGCATTATGGGCCTGCTGGGCTAGAGCCTACTTGAGACTTTCCAATGCCCGGGAAGTCTCGGTATCGGGCTGGGAAATCGCCAGTCCGCGCTCGGCATACTGGCGTGAAAGCGCCAGATTGCCCGAAAACTTATGTGCCTGAGCCAATAACAAATACACCCTGGGATCATAGCGGTCGATACTCATGGCCCGCTCGGCCGTAGCAATCGCACGGCTGTAGTGGCGTTCAGAAATAAAACGTAAGGATTGGTCAACCAGACTGTCAAGCGCCGGATTCTGGTTACTCTCGACCACCCTCGGCTCTTGCACCACCACTCTGGGTGCTTCCGGCACATATTCGGGAACAGTCGGCTCGGGCGTAGCCGATTCTATGACCACAGAACCACCGGCAGGTGCGCGAGAACCGGACGGCGGTGCACTGGCACAGCCCCCGAGTACAAGAGCCAAACCTGTTATCGCCAGAAAATATCTATACATATACTTCAGCTGTTCCAGTTTTTTATCGACCAAGCCGATAAACATCCAATTACTAGAGCCCCAAAAAGCGGTTTAACCAATCCTCGACCACTCCCACACCATCACAGCGGACTCTCTGGGTTGGCTCACTACCGTAAGCATAGGGAAGATAAACTGCACCGGCGCAATTGTCATCGGTTCGGGCATTCTTTTCGGGATCAACCCAGAAATACTCCACATTGGGTGGTCGCACATAATTGATGGATTCGGCGCCAATTGCCCGAAAGGTCGTAGACCAAAGTTCCAGAGCGCCGGTCGCACCCGTCAAGGGCATCGCCTTGTTGTCATCGCGGCCTACCCAAAACACTCCCAGATGCTGGCCGTCAAATCCCGCAAACCAACTGTCGCGCGAATCGTTTGTGGTTCCGGTCTTACCGGCCAGAGCGATATTGGGGAACCGGCTGACCAGCGACTTCCCGGTGCCTTCCAGCATAACCACCTGCATGGCGTACTGAATCAGATGCACGTAGGCCGGATCAATACGCTGCTCGATCTCCCGCACGCGTATTCCGGCCTGCTGCCCTTCGGCATCATAAATACCCTGAATCGTGGTCAGGGGAGAATAAAAACCGTCGGCAGCAATGGTATGAAACAGGGTAGAAACCTCCAGAGGGGTCAAACCGCCAGCGCCCAGAAGGTAGGCGGGGAAATCAGGCCAATCCGTCTGAACCCCCAGGATGGCCAGGGTATCAATCACTGTCTGCACACCCAGATCCAACCCCAACCGGGCCGTTGCCAGATTCAGTGAATTGGCCATAGCCGAATAGAGCGCCAACTGGCCACGCGCCAAACCGTCATAGTTTTGCGGAACCCAGGTCTCGCCATTGGGAGCATCCAGAATAAAGGGCGCATCTTCTATCAGTGTTGACAGGGTATATTTATAAGGATGTTGCAACGCCGTCAGATAGACCACCGGCTTGATCAATGAACCGATAGCTCGATCGGCAAACAGCGCTCGATTAAACCCGTCAAACTTGGGATCACGTCCGCCAACCAGCGCGGTAATCTGACCGCTGCCAATACGGGTTAAAATTCCCGCCGCCTGCAGATGCCCCTCATCGATACGGTAACCTCGCTCCAGCGATTCCACACCCTTGCTGATGGAGTTTTCCAGCTGGTTCTGCACCCAGGGATCCAGTGAGGTAAAAATATCATAGCCCTCACTCTGGAAATCCAGATCGCCGTACTCCTGCTCCAGTTCATCCAAAACCAGATGCATATAACCCGGAAAGAGGTTCAGAGAAAGCAGAGGCCTTGAAGCCGGCCCCAGCGGGCTTTGCTTCAAACTGGTCAAAGTACCCGCCTGAATCAGACCATCCTGGGCCATTAGGTCCAGAACCACGTTTCGACGCGCCAGCGCACTTTCGACTCTGGTCCAGGGGTTGTAGTTGTAAGGTCCTTTCAGCATGCCGACCAACAGGGCTATTTTCTCCGGGCCCAGTTCGTCCAATGGCTGGCGGAAATAATGCCAACTGGCCATGCCAAAACCGTGAATTGCCCGATCACCCGACTGCCCCAGAAACACCTCGTTCAGGTAAGTTTCAAGAATCTCTTCTTTGCTGTAGTGAATCTCCAGCAATACCGACATCAACAGTTCTTTTACTTTGCGGCTGATGGTTTGTTCACTGCCAACAAAAAAGTTCTTCACCAGTTGCTGGGTAATAGTGCTACCACCACCGACGATATCGCCAGCCACAACATTATTCAGCGCCGAACGCACAATGCCGCGAATGGAAAATCC
The DNA here is from genome assembly GCA_041595415.1 of Pseudomonadales bacterium. Classification (GTDB taxonomy): domain Bacteria; phylum Pseudomonadota; class Gammaproteobacteria; order Pseudomonadales; family GM7GCV1; genus JABJGI01. The sequence goes on from JBFHKI010000098.1 coordinate 3,273, forward strand.
CCGGTGTTCAAAAAACGCCCGGTCTTCCACCTGAATCAGGGTAGCCACCAGCAGCGGTGGCACATCGCCCAAGGCAACGGGCAAGCGATCCTCAACCTGGTCAGGGAAAATCCCGCCTATCCGCAGCGGTTCCAGCCGTGCGATACCCAAGGCTCGGTAATTAGCATCGTTCAGGGCAATAATTTGCTCGCCAGAGAACTCGATCATCAGCAGCTGGGGTTGTTCCGTCTGATCCCAAAAATCAAATCCGCGAACAAAAAGCTGTACTCGATTTTCCGCTACTGAATACTGGCCTGCCGATCTCGCCGAGCCGACACGGCGGTAGCCCAGCTGATCCAACTCCCACAACAGCTCTTCCTGACTGACTGATGCCCCGACAAACAGTTCCAGAGGACGCGCGTAGATATGGGAAGGCAAATCCCACTTGCGGCCACTGAATTCGGACGTCACCCGAAAATCCAGCCAAACCATATAGCCAGCCACCAGCAGTACGCAGATCAACCCAATCTGATAGAAAAACTTGAGAACTTTGAAGGCGCGCGACATGTCACTTTGAGAAATAAAGCCAGTGGCTATTCTAACCCAGCCATCAAGATGAAATAATCTTGCACCTCAATAAGGTCATAATTCATCACAATTCAGCAGAATTACCCATCAAACAATATAAGAACCCTTAAACATGACAAAAAAATACAGTGTTGCCGCTATTGGCGCTGCTCTAGTGGATACCGAAGTACTGGTAACCGATCAGGATCTGAAAGACATTGAACTGGAAAAGGGTCTGATGACTTTGTCCGATGCCACACGCCAGCAAAAAAATATCAGCCATCTGCGCGAACATATCGACAACGCCAAACGCGCCTGTGGTGGCTCGGCCGCCAATTCCATGATCGCGGTCTCACTGCTCGGCGGCACCAGTCACTTAACCTGCCAGGTTGCAAATGACGAGGACGGCAAATTTTTTCTCAACGATCTCAGCGCCGCTGGCGTAGCCTATAACCGGAAAAACCAGAGCCGTGAAGGTATTACCGGAACCTGCCTGGTGCTGATAACGCCAGACGCCGAACGCACCATGAATACCTGCCTGGCCATCAGTGAGTCACTCAGCATCGACAACATAGATGACGCAGCCATAGCCGAATCCGAGTGGGTATATATCGAGGGTTATCTGGCAACATCTGCAACCGGCAAAGAAGCGGCCCGCAAGATGGTGGAAAAAGCCAAAGAATACGGCACCAAAGTGGCTCTCAGTTTGTCCGATCCCGGCATCGTGCAGTTTTTTGCCGAACAGCTCCGCTATATAGCTCAGCCCGGCGTTGACCTCATTTTTGCCAACGAAGATGAAGCCAAGGCCTTTACCTCAACCGCAGATTACCAAGCCGCCGCCGAGGCACTTCTCGAACACTGTTCGGAATACGCAATAACGCTGGGAGCCGAGGGCGCCATTACCGGAAACGCCAACAATCAATGGAAAGTAGCCGGGCAACCGGTAAAAGCCATCGACACCAACGGGGCTGGAGACGCTTTTGCCGGCGCCTACCTCGCCGCTCTGACGCAGGGGGCAGATCAGCAATCCGCCACCGACTTTGCCTGCAAAACTGCAGCGGTGGTTGTCAGCCAAATGGGGCCAAGGCTTCAATCCGCGGAAGCCCAAAAATTAAGAGTGGATCTGCAAAATAACTGACCCCATAGCCAACAAAGCGCCAATGCTTTGAAAAACAGTGGCTTAAACTACCGATATTTTGAAATCTTGGTAAAGTTGTGTGCAGCGGTTAGAAAACCACTTTTTGCAGTAACCCCTGGAGCTCTCAATGTATCTGCGCCTTTTTTTTCTTCTTGGCATTTCGATTCTTTCCCTTGTCATAACTGGCTGCGGGGATTCCAGTCCACCTAAAATTCCCACACCCAGCCTGGCCAGCTCCAGCGAAATCCGGGCGGCACAGCAGTTCCAGCCCATTGACGGCAAAGCCAATGTCTATGTCGGTATCTCCGACGAAGGCATGATGTTCACCTACCCAATGCTTTCCGTTCAGCCGCAGGGGCAGGATTTCCAACAAATTGGTTCTCTGGCCACCAAGTGGTATCACAATTTTTCCGTCAGCCCCGGGCAATACCGTTTTCGTATCGCCTTTGACGACCACATTGGCCAATACCTGCTTTCAGAATTTGATCTGATTATCGAAGAGAGCACCGATTTCGTCTTTATCGATTGCTCGAAAAGCCTGGGGAATTTCTACTACCATCGCGATGATGGCCCTGTATTACGCCGCTTTGAAGACGCCTGCCCGGCCGGCGTCGACCTGGTCGATGGTATCGGGGCATGCCAGGTACCCTATACAGAGGAAAGAACCTCATTGGAGGCCATCACTGACGAAGGTGAATATCTGGGCGCTTGCACCCTGGAAACGAACCCGGATATCTACAATGACTCTAAACTGGCCCGCAACCTGACTGACACGATCACCTCAATTGACTACGAGCTGGCGCGTGCCGAACAAGCCAACAGCATCGAAGGTTGGCAGCAATTTGCCAACTACGCACGCACCACAGAGTATCGACAGCTGGCCGAGCAAAAAATTGCCGAAATTCAAGCGCAGCAAGAATATATGGCCTGGGAAGGCAGAATTCAGGCTATTCTGGATCGAGATTCGGCTTTGCCATTACAGGCCCAGCGCGACAAATATATGATCGCCCTGACCGACTATCTGCAAAATCAGGACTTCGAGCCGTCTTTAATCTACTTTGAACTACTCAACCGTCTCGATATTGAACTCTCGGACTCGATAACCCATTTCTGGGGCGAGGCCCTGCTCCGTACCGGCAACCCACAGGGAGCACTGCAGAAGCTCTATGCCTACATCAACATGGCGGGCACATCCGGCACCTACTATCGCGACGCCCTGATGCTGATCAATGAAGCGGAAGCGGCCATCGACGCCATGCCAGCCGAGCCCGTCGAAGAGGTCGCTTCTCCGGCTTCGGCAACAGGACACATCAAGGGCAAAGCTCTCTAAACAGCCATGAACTGGAAGGCCAGACCCAGCGCTCTCTATTGCAGCATTGTTGCAGGACTGATGTTTTCCGCACCATCGCTCGGCCAGGAAGATTTGTTAGACGAGCTGATTGAAGACATGACGCCCGACTGCATCAGTGATGACTATGTGCCGGATATGATCGGCGACACGGATATAGTCCAGTCCGGGCGCGAAGCCGGAATCCTCTGCCAGCCGGTTGCCGAAGAAGAGGCCGCCCCTGCGCCGGAAGATGCCGAACTCTGGGACCCTCACGGCATTATTGCCGAAAACGAGGCCAACCAGCGTCTCGCCGAAGAAATGATCGAAAAGGACAGTATCTTCAATTTTGAATCTCTCCTGCCCGCGTCCCGCTTTGCCGAGGATGAGCAAGAAGAGGCATACGAAAGCGGCCTTTCTGTGGATGATGTCATCATGGAAGAGCCGACAAACCTTGCTTCCGGCTCAGACAGCCCATCCCCCGAACAGGGCTTTGACTTTGACGCAGCGATGGCGGCCTCCAGGGATTCCCAGCCCGCCACCAGTCTGGAGGAAGCCTTTTCCGACCGGGTAAATCCGGCACAGACAGGCCCGGTGGAACTGGGCGATATTCACGAAGCAAGGCGGCAGATCGCCCTGCAGGAAGCCCGCGACCGTTACCGGGTCGAACTCAGCAGTATTCAGAACCGCTGCGAATGTGTCTCCAGCTCCTCCTGTTTCAGTGCACCCAGCTACGACTACGACGACCTGAACCAGACTGTCGCCACCGCCCAGACGGAACTCAACAGCCAGCAGGCTGAAGTTTGTCGCAACTACAACCACTGGGCATCGCGGGTAAACGTGGATCAATTGGCCACGGTTACCGAAATCGAC
>JBFHKI010000099.1:0-7091 GCA_041595415.1 Pseudomonadales bacterium
ATCATCGTGCTCAAGAAAAGGAATCAGGGAAGCCGCTACGGATACCACCTGACGTGGCGATACATCCATATACTGCACTTCTTCCGGTGGTTTAACAGTAAATTCGTTCAGATGGCGAACCGTAACCAGTTCGTCAACAAGCTGGTTGTTCTCATCCAGAGCCGCAGAAGCCTGAGCCACAACAAATTGCGCCTCGTTAATAGCCGACAGGTATTCAATTTCGTCGGTAGCTTTGCCATCGACAACTTTGCGGTATGGAGCCTCAAGGAAGCCGTAGCTGTTAGTGCGAGCATAGGTTGCCAGTGAGTTGATCAGACCAATGTTTGGTCCCTCAGGAGTCTCAATCGGGCACACACGTCCATAATGGGTTGGATGCACATCGCGCACCTCAAAACCGGCACGCTCACGAGTCAAACCGCCCGGCCCCAAAGCAGAAACGCGACGTTTGTGCGTTACTTCAGAAAGCGGGTTGTTTTGGTCCATAAACTGGGACAGCTGGGAGGAACCAAAGAACTCTTTAACTGCCGCAGCTACAGGCTTGGCATTAATCAGATCCTGAGGCATCAAACCTTCGCTTTCTGCCACAGACAGACGCTCGCGAACTGCACGTTCAACACGAACCAGGCCGACGCGGAATTGGTTTTCAGCCATCTCACCAACGGAACGGATACGACGGTTACCCAGATGATCGATATCATCGACCATTCCTTTACCGTTTCGAATTTCGATCAGAGTGTTCATCACACTGACGATATCCGAGCGCATAGCTTCGAAGGCGTCTCTGAGCTCACCGTAGTTTTTGGGTTCGACACCGGCCATTTCCAGCAATTTCTGGACTTCGGAAGGCAGATTGTTTACATCCAGCTTACTTTCCGGTTTTTTGTCGGCGTATTTCAGAGCAAAGTAACGACCGTCAACCAGAACACCGGAACCGCTATCGGTATCGATGTTCAAACGGCGGTTAAATTTCATGCGGCCAACAGCAGACAGGTTGTAACGTTCGGCGCTAAAGAACAGATTGTGGAACAATCCTTCAGCCGAATCTTTTGTTGGCGGCTCACCAGGGCGCATCATGCGATAAATTTCTACCAAAGCTTCCAACTGGGTGCGGGTAGGATCGTTGCGCAAAGTTTCTGAAACAAAAGGTCCTGCATCCAGGTCATTTGTGTACAGCACTTCAAATTCGTTGATATTGGCTTCAGCCAGTGAAGCCAATACTTCAGAGGTCAGCTCGGTGTTACATTCGTGCAACAGCTCACCGGTTTCAGGATCGATAAGATCTTTGGCGAGAGCTTTACCCCAGAGATATTCTTCAGGAACTTCCATCGACTTGACATCCGCTTGCTCAAGATCGCGGATGTGTCGGGCGGTAATACGCCGACCTTGCTCAACAACCACCTTGCCGCGTGGTCCTTTGATATCAAACTGAGCGATTTCACCACGCAGTCGCGAGGGTACCAACTCCATTTGATAGGCATCTTTCGAGTATTTGAAAGTCGTTGTTTCAAAGAACATACCCAGAATTTCTTCCGAGCTGTATCCCAGTGCGCGAAGCAGGATAGTAGCGTGCAATTTGCGGCGACGGTCAATACGTACAAAGACCTGATCTTTTGGATCAAACTCAAAGTCCAACCATGATCCACGATAAGGAATGATACGTGCTGAATAGAGCAACTTACCGGATGAGTGGGTTTTGCCACGGTCGTGATCGAAAAATACACCGGGTGAACGGTGCAACTGGGAAACAATAACCCGCTCGGTACCATTGATAACAAACGTACCGTTATCGGTCATGAGCGGTATTTCGCCCATATAAACTTCTTGCTCTTTAATATCTTTTACAGATCGGGCAGAGGTCTCGCGATCATAGATAACCAGTCTCACGCGAACGCGCAGCGGCACAGAGTAAGTTACACCGCGGAGAATACACTCATTCACGTCAAAGGCAGGTTTGCCCAATTTGTAATCCACATATTCAAGGGCCGCATTACCGGAATTGGCAATAATGGGGAATATGGAATGGAAGGCTGCGTGCAAGCCTTTTTCTTCGCGCTCTTCTGCAGGAATATCGGCTTGAGTAAATTCACGGTATGAATCCAGCTGAATCGCGAGCAAGTATGGTTGCTCCATTACTCTCGGCAATCGGCCAAAAGTTTTGCGTATTCGCTGCTTCTCGGTATAAGAAAACGCCATCAGTATCAGCTCCCTAGCTATCAGTAGGTGGACTGCAAAGTGCTATATCCAACCCGCAGACCAAAGGTTGGATCGACCGCCCCCTCAAGTGTGAGTAGGCCAGCCGCGGGAATTTTTCAGGTCAGTTGCTTCTGCAAAGTCCAGAAGCAACACAAGGCCGGCGGATAAATCCGCCAGCCTTGGGTCGATCGGCCGGGGCCGATCAAAAGCAAATTACTTAAGCTCGACAGAAGCGCCTGCTTCTTCAAGTTCCTTCTTCGCTGCTTCGGCTTCTTCTTTAGAAGCGCCTTCTTTAATTGGTGAAGGAGCACCGTCAACCAAGTCTTTCGCTTCTTTCAGGCCAAGACCTGTAATGCCACGAACGGCTTTAATTACGTTGACTTTCTTGTCGCCAGCAGCGGTCAGGATAACGTCAAATTCAGATTGCTCTTCAGCAGCAGCAGCGGCATCACCAGCGGCTGGCGCAGCAACTGCAACCGCAGCAGCTTGAGCAGATACACCAAACTTTTCTTCCATTGCGCTAACCAGCTCAACAACGTCCATTACACTCATTTCGGCAATCGCGTCGAGGATTTCGTCTTTAGAAAGTGCCATTTTTATAACTCCAAATAAATTTTGCTAATTCGATTAATTTAAGCCGCGTCTTTCTGGACTCGTACCTGATCAACTACGCGGACAACACGTCCGGGTACATCGTTGAAGGTGCGAACCATCTTGGTAACGGGTGCAAGCATGACGCCGGCCAGCATGGCAAGAGCCTGATCACGGGTTGGCAAGGTTGCCAATACGTCGATCTGACTTTTGTCGAGAAGCTGTCCACCAACTGACAGAGCCTTAACTTCAAACTTTTCATTTTCTTTGGCGAACTTCTTGAACAGCCTTGCAGCTGCACCTGGGTCCTCCATTGAAAAGCCGAAAATTGACGGGCCTACCAGAGCGTCGTCTACACATGCAAAATCAGTGTCCTTGAATGCGCGCTTTGCCAAAGTATTTTTGACTACACGCAGAACAATCTGATTTTCGCGAGCTTGCTTACGCAGCTCTGTCATATCACTCACTGCCACGCCTCGGGCGTCAGCAACAACTAAAGACAGTGCATTGGAAGCCGTTTCGCTTACGTCAGCGACAATCGTTTTTTTGTCTTCAAGTCCAAGTGCCACTAGTGCTACTCCTGGATTTGGTTACTGTTTAAGGCATCGGGCTAAATCCCGAAACCCACCAAAAGTGAATGTAACCAGCAAATTTCGCCGGGGTTCACCATCTGCGCAGGATGATTTATTAAGCTCTCAACCAAGGCTGTTTGCTCCTGCGGTCTTTAACAGCCCGCATGCGCGGACCCCAAAGTCTTTATTCGAAGGCAGAGTTATATCTGCCCCCGGTATTAATTAGCCCAACTCAATCGTTGAGTTATCCAGCGTTACACCTGGGCCCATAGTCGTAGAAAGCACTATCTTTTGCAGATAGATGCCTTTGGCAGCAGCTGGCTTGAGCTTTTTCAGATCTGCCAACAACGCTTCGAGGTTCTCTTTAAGAGAGGCACCATCGAAGTCGACCTTGCCAATACCACCGTGAATAATGCCGTTTTTGTCAGTACGGAAACGCACCTGACCTGCTTTTGCATTCTCAACGGCAACCGCTGGTGTAGGTGTTACTGTGCCTGTTTTTGGGTTAGGCATAAGACCGCGCGGCCCCAATACCTGACCAAGCGCACCAACCACTCGCATAGCATCTGGTGTAGCAATAACCACACCGAAATCCAGATCACCAGCTTTCATTTTTTCAGCCAGATCATCCATACCCACTTCATCGGCACCCGCCGCTTTAGCGGCTTCAGCTGCTTCACCCTGGGCAAATACAGCAACACGGATAGTTTTACCGCTACCCTTGGGCAGGGTTGTCGCACCGCGTACAACCTGATCTGATTTACGTGGGTCTACACCCAGTTTGATCGCCGCTTCGACTGTCTCAGTGAAGTTCTTTGAAGCGAATTCCTGCAACAAAGCAACGGCCTCATCAAAAGGATAGGGCTTGCCAGTTTCTACTTTTTCACGGAACGCACGAACGCGTTTGGAAGCTTTAGCCATCTTAGACACCCTCCACTTCAAGACCCATACTGCGGGCTGTGCCAGCAATGGTTCGAACTGCAGCGTCCATATCGGCTGCTGTAAGGTCAGGCTTCTTGGCTGTCGCAATCTCTTCGAGCTGCTCACGAGTCACCTTACCCACTTTTTCTGTATTCGGACGACCGCTACCAGACTTAATACCCGCAGCCTTAAGCAGCAAAATTGCCGCTGGCGGCGTCTTCATCACAAAGGTGAAGCTCTTGTCTGTGTATACAGTAATTACGACCGGAACCGGAAGCCCTTGTTCCTGCCCTTGAGTCTGGGCATTAAAGGCCTTACAAAATTCCATAATATTGACACCGTGCTGCCCGAGAGCCGGACCAACAGGTGGACTTGGGTTTGCCTGACCAGCTGGCACTTGCAGCTTGATGTAGGCATCTACTTTCTTCGCCATTTAGGTTTCTCCTGGTTGGGTGTTATCGCCTCGAGGTGTTACCACCCGTCACTGGCTCCCCGCGCTTGACCTACAAAGCCAAGCGCAATTAATCAGGCCTTTTCGACCTGGGTAAATTCGAGATCTACCGGAGTAGATCTACCGAATATGGTTACTGCAACTCGCAGTCTGCTTTTCTCGTAATTGACTTCTTCAACCACGCCATTGAAATCGTTAAAGGGCCCATCGGTAACACGAACCATTTCGCCAGGCTCGTACACCGTTTTGGGGCGCGGCTTGTCGCCAGAGTCCTGAACCCTCTGCAAAATAAGATCGGCTTCACGCTGGGTAATAGGTGCCGGCTGATCAGCCTTGCCACCAATAAAACCCATCACACGCGGCGTTTCTTTTACCAGATGCCAGCTGTCATCATCCAGCTCCATCTGCACCAGCACATAACCGGGGAAAAACTTTCGCTCACTGCTGCGCTTTTTGCCGTCTTTCATTTCGACAACTTCTTCGGTGGGAACCAAAATATCGCCGAACTTGTCCTGCATTCCCAACAGCTCAATACGCTCTTTGAGAGAACCTACAACTTTTTTTTCATAGCCTGAAAAGGCATGTACTACGTACCAACGCAAATTCGTCACCTATCCAAGCAAATATTCGGCAAGCATGCCAAAAAGCCAATCCAGCCCGGTTAATACCAGCGCCATAAAGGCCACAACCACTACCACCATCAGAGTCGCCTTGTTCCGCTCATCTTGAGTTGGCCAAACAACACGACGTATCTCAGCACGCGCACCCTTGGCTATATGCCAGAAAGCCGCACCCTGAGAGGTTTGCACAGCTATAAAACAGGCTACAACCGCCAAGCCCGAGCCAACCAACACGCGATAGAACAGCGACTCCTCGGCATAAATTGAATTAAGCACCGCAACGCCGATAACAATTGCGACGACGAGCAGCCAAAGCACCGCATTCAAGGCGCCATTTTTTTGCTTAGCTTCTTCTGTACTCATATAACCTGGTATCTATACGTACTGTCTAATGTTGGCAGGCCAGGAGGGACTCGAACCCCCAACAGCCGGTTTTGGAGACCGGTGCTCTACCAATTGAACTACTGGCCTGGCGCTAACTTTTCACCCGTTCCGAGAAACGGACAAAGCCGGAACGCAATCGCGCCCCGGCTTTTAGCCTTTTATCGATTACTCGATAATCTTGGCAACAACACCCGCACCAACAGTCCGGCCACCTTCACGAATCGCAAATCGCAGACCTTCGTCCATCGCAATCGGAGCGTGCAGCTCAACTGTCATCTGAATGTTGTCTCCAGGCATTACCATCTCAACACCTTCCGGCAACTCAACCGCACCTGTCACATCCGTTGTACGGAAGTAAAACTGGGGGCGATAGCCTTTAAAGAATGGCGTGTGACGTCCACCTTCGTCTTTCGACAGAACATATACTTCCGCTTCAAACTTGGTGTGTGGCGTAATAGAGCCCGGCTTCGCCAGTACCTGTCCACGCTCAACTTCATCGCGCTTGGTACCACGCAACAGAACACCAACGTTCTCACCCGCACGACCTTCGTCAAGCAGCTTGCGGAACATCTCAACACCTGTACAGGTGGTCTTGGTGGTGTCGTTTATACCAACAATTTCAATCTCATCACCTACGTTGATAATCCCGCGCTCAACACGACCGGTTACCACAGTACCGCGTCCGGAAATCGAGAATACGTCTTCGATTGGCATCAGGAAGGCACCGTCAACCGCACGCTCAGGCTCAGGAATGTATTCGTCCAGAGTCTCAACCAGCTTCTTGACCGCAGTTGTACCCATTTCGTTATCGTCTTCACCGTTCAACGCCATCAGCGCAGAACCGGTAATGATCGGCGTGTCATCGCCAGGAAACTCGTACATGTCCAGAAGTTCGCGAACTTCCATCTCAACCAGCTCCAACAACTCTTCGTCGTCAACCATGTCAGCTTTGTTCAGGAATACCACAATGTAAGGTACACCTACCTGACGAGACAGAAGAATGTGCTCACGGGTTTGTGGCATGGGGCCATCCGCCGCAGAACATACCAGAATCGCACCGTCCATCTGTGCAGCACCAGTAATCATGTTCTTCACATAGTCGGCGTGTCCCGGACAGTCAACGTGGGCGTAGTGACGCGTGGGTGATTCGTACTCAACGTGCGAAGTCGCAATCGTAATACCGCGCTCACGCTCTTCCGGCGCATTATCAATACCGTCAAAGGCTACCGCTGCACCACCCCATACTTCCGCACATACGCGTGTCAGCGCCGCCGTCAATGTGGTTTTACCGTGATCCACGTGTCCAATCGTACCCACATTCACATGCGGCTTACTTCGCTCAAACTTCTCTTTTGCCAT
>JBFHKI010000100.1:0-6991 GCA_041595415.1 Pseudomonadales bacterium
CTTGTCGAGATGGTCAACGCCGCGCTTGCAAAGCCCGAGAGTCGCGCCGCGCTGGAAGCCATTTTCCGCGATGCCGGGCTGGAAGACCGTTTCCTGCCGCGCTGGTAAGCCGGCTACCCATTCTCAGTAGATAACGCAGCCAAAGCGGAAAAACTGGCAGAGAAGCTACTTAACTACCGTGTATTTTCCGACACTTCGGGCCGCATGAATTGCAGTATCAAGGACATCCAGGGTGAATTGCTGATTGTTTCGCAATTTACGCTCTGCGCAGATACCAGCAAGGGTTTGCGTCCGGGTTTTTCCACGGCGGCAGCTCCTGAGCTGGCGGAAAATCTGTACCAGACCTTTGTGGATCAGTGCAGACAACATCTGACCAAGGTAGAAACCGGAGTCTTTGGCGCCGACATGCAGGTCGCCCTGATTAACGATGGCCCGGTAACCTTTATGCTGGAAAACTAACCAAGCCGCTAATCAGAGACACAAAAAAGCCGGGCATCTGCCCGGCTTTTTTAGCGAAGATATAACTACTTGGCTTCTTCTTCGGGTGCTTCTTCAGCCGACTCTTCTGCAGCTGGAGCCTCTTCAGTTGTTTCTTCAACTTCAGGTTCCGGAGCGGGTTCAGGCTTGGGCTCTGGGGCTGTGACCAGACCTTCCTGAATCAGGATAGCAGTTTTGTCTTCGGCATTTACCGGACGACCTTTGCGGGTCTTAACCGCGTAGCGACCATCGCGACGTTCAAAAATTTTGTGTTCTTTTGTAACTTTTAACAGTTTCATTTGCTACTCACCTTTGTTTTCACGGTTTTTTGGGAGCGCGCACCTTACTTTAACTCTTGTTTTTCGACAAGTTTTTTCAGCCAATCTGGTAATATGCGCGGCCTGCAAATGGATCGACCTCCTCCCTTATGACCCTAGTTCGCTGCGATCAAATCTCCATAGAGTTTGGTGACAACCCCTTGCTGAGCAACGCCGATCTCAGCATCGAAAATAAGGAGCGGATCGCCCTGATAGGCCGCAATGGTGCGGGCAAGTCGACTCTGTTAAAAATCATCTCCGGCGAAATTCACGCGGACAAAGGTGATCTGACATACAAGCGCGGACTGCGCATCAGCAAACTCGATCAGCAACTACCCACCAGCCTGGAAAATACCACCTTCGAAGAGGTTAAAAACGGGCTGCTCAAACAGCAGGCATTGATCGACCAATATCAGGCTCTGAGCAGCAATTCTCCGGACCGCAACCAACTGCAGGAAATGGAGCAGATTCAGGCCGATATCGAAGCCGGGGGTGGTTGGCAACCAGACAAACAGGTGGATCGCATAATCACCCAGCTGGACCTGCCAAGAGACACTAAACTGAAGGACCTGTCCGGCGGCTGGCGACGACGTGTTGCCTTGGGCAAAGCACTGGTTTCCAACCCGGAACTACTGCTGCTGGACGAACCGACGAACCATCTGGACATAGCTACTATCGAATGGCTGGAGAACCGTATTCGCAGCTATCCGGGCAGTGTTGTTTTTATTACCCACGACCGCAACTTCCTGCAACGGATATGTACCCGTATTGTGGATATTGACCGCGGAAAACTCATCAGCTGGCCGGGAGATTACCAAAAATACCTCGAGCTGAAAGAGCAGGCCGATCAGGAAGAAGATACCGCCAACGCTCTTTTTGACAAGCGCCTCTCGGAAGAAGAAGCCTGGATTAGGCAGGGAGTAAAAGCCCGCCGTACCCGCAACGAAGGCCGGGTACGCAGCTTGCAGCAGATGCGCAAGGAATCCGAACAACGCATCAAGCGCCAGGGCAAAGCCAAGGTGCAGATAGAGACGGCTGAGTCCGCCGGTCGAAGAGTTATAGACGCACGAAGTATCACTCACGGCTATGGCGACCGGACGCTGATCAAGGATTTCCGCATGCGCATTATGCGCGGCGATCGCATTGGCCTGATCGGTAACAACGGCGTGGGTAAAAGCACCCTGCTGAAAATTCTGCTCAGCCAGATTAGCCCTGATCAGGGTTCTGTTAAAACCGGGAACCACCTGGAAATTGGCTACTTTGACCAAATCCGCCGCGAACTGCAGCCGGAAAAAACCGTCGCCGAAAATGTCGGCAACGGCAAGGAATACATCAAGCTTGGCGGCAAAGACCGGCACGTGATCGGCTACTTGCGCAACTTTCTTTTCACGGCAAAACGCGCCATGACACCAGTGAAATATTTATCCGGCGGTGAATGCAACCGGGTTCTGCTGGCCAAATTGTTCACCCAACCCAACAACCTGCTGGTATTGGATGAACCAACCAATGACCTCGATATCGAAATGCTCGAGGCGCTTGAAGAGCAATTGGTGGAGTATCAGGGAACGCTGATTATTGTCAGCCATGACCGAACCTTCCTCGACAATGTTGTTACCAGTGTTCTGGTTTTCGAAGAGGACGGCAAGGTAGTGCAGTACCCCGGGGGATATAGCGATTGGGCCAAGCGCGGCAAAAAACTCATGAACACCGAGGAACCTGTGCCCGCCGCCGAATCGACTCCAAAGGCCACACAGGCAGCCGATACTGAAAAACCCAAACCCGGCAAAACCAAGCTCAGTTACAAATATCAACGCGAGCTGGATATGCTGCCTGAGCAAATCGAAAAACTGGAAGTCGCCATAGCCGAGCTGAGCCAACAAACCTCCAGCGCCGATTTTTACAAAGCGGACTTCGAAGTTCGCCAGCCGCTGCTGGATAAGTTGATCTCCCTGCAGAACGAGCTGAATCAAAAAGAAGAACGCTGGATACAGCTCGAAGAAATGAAATCCTGATTCGCAGACAAAAAAACGGCGTCCGAAGACGCCGCAAGAGAGAGATCTATTAAGAGGGGGAAAATCTCCAAGGGAAGCTGAACTCTAGTATGAAGGGGCAAATTCTTCCGGAACTGGTTCTCAGTTAGAAAGGCTTTAGCTTTATTTTTTCCTCGGGAGACAAAAAACGTGAGCCAAGTCAAAGTTTCCCAAAATCAAAACCTTGCGTATTGATTCCACATTGTTGAGGAACTGTTAACTTGCGTTACTCTGTCCTCAACTGGGTAAAGGCTCTAGTAGAATGCCGCCCAACCCGTTCTACTGTTCGGGAGTTATTTTGGAGCTCAAAAAATGAAAACCATTTTTGCTTTGATTAGTTTTGTCGGCCTGACGTTCAGCTTGGGAGCCTCGGCTCACTCGCCCCTGTTCGACTGTTTTGACAACGGCGACGGCACGGCTACTTGTGAAGGCGCCTTTTCAGATGGCGCCTCGGCTGCCGGTGTCGGTATCCGCGTTGAGCTCGCCAATGGCCGCGTCTTATTCCAGAGCCAGCTGGACGAAGCCAGCTCCTACAGTTTTGAAATACCTGATCAGGAATATATGGTTTATTTTGAAGCCGGCACCGGACATGAAATTGTCCTGTTTGGCGATGATATCTATTAAGCATTCCATTCCGGTAAGCTGGGGAACCCTATGAAACCGCTAAAGATACTTGCGCAAATTGCCGCTCTGTTAACGATCTCCACGTCGGCGTCGGCCCACTTTCTGGTGGTGCACACTCCCGAGATGCTGCTTGCCCGTTCGTCCAATATCGACATGTCCATTGTTTTTACCCATGCCTTTGATGGCGGCCCGACTATGGATTTGCCCGGTATCAATAACTTTTATGCCGTGCAGCGCAAAGCCGGCGAAGAAGACCTGACTCGCATCGATTTAATGGACTTTCTTGAACCTGTGAAATGGGGAACGGAAACGCCCAAAAGCGCCTATACAGCCAGTATTCCGCGCGCCACCATGCGCTCTCTTGGCGATTACCAGATCGTTGTTGAACCCGAGCCCTACTACGAAGCGGAAGAAGATATATATATCCAGCAGCTGACCAAGGTGATTATGAATGTAGGCGGTGCCCCCACCAACTGGGACCAAAGCCTGGGCCTGCCTACCGAGATACAGGCCCTGAACAAACCCTACGTAAACTGGGTTGGTGGTGTATTCAGAGGCATTGTGTTGTCCGAAGGTAAGCCCGTACCCTTTGCGGAAATCGAAGTGGAATACCTCAATTATCAACCGGATTTTGATGCACGCAAATTTGGCCCAGAAGCTGCAATCGAGGCCCCTTTGCCCGGTTATGAATATGTCTCCCTGCGCACAGATGCCAATGGCACTTTCTCTATCGGCTTACCCAAAGCCGGCTGGTGGGGCATTGCCGCACTGGGAGTTGGTCCCACCACTGAACATCAGGGCAAACCACTCTCTCAAGATGCCGTACTTTGGGTACAGGCAAAATCCATTGACTAATCACAGGACGACACCGAATGCCATCCATTAAGTTTTTGAAACAGCTATCTTTTATCGGTTTTACGGCTGTGATCTGGTCCTCCATGACCTCCCCGGTTTTGGCCCATACAACCGTTATACACACCGATGAAATGGCGCTGAATCGTGCAGCGGATGTCGATCTGTCCATCTTTTTTACCCATGCAACCGATGGCGGGCCTACCATGCCCATGCAAATCCAGTCCTTTACCCAATACTCGGGCCGCGGGTTTTCTATGGAAGAAACCGACCTGATGGATACCCTGACTCCGATCCAGTGGTTAGACTCGGTGGATGACGATGGTAACGAGGTTAGGGTCGATGCTTTTACAGCCCATATCCCCAGGGATCAGATTCGCGGTATTGGCGATCATCAGCTGTCACTGGTTACCGAGCCCTACTACGACGCCAATGACAAGATATATATTCAGCAATTCACCAAGGTCATACTTAACGTCAGTGGCGGACAAACCAACTGGTACGAAACACTAGGTCTGCCGACGGAAATTCAAGCCCTAAAAACACCCTATGCCAACTGGGTGGGCGAGACCTTTAGTGGCATCGTCTATTCAGAAGGTTTACCGGTGCCTTTTGCTCGCCTGGAAATTGATTATCTAAACTACGATATCGATACCGAGAATGCCCAGTTTTCCGGTGGACCTTATATCGCCGCATCCCACCCAAGCTACAAATACATATCCATACGGGCCAATGAACGCGGTGAATTCCATTTTGGCATTCCAGCCGCCGGCTGGTGGGCAATTGCAGCACTGGGAACCGGGCCGGAAAACCAGATTGATGGTACTTACCTCTCTCAGGACGCTATTCTCTGGATTTATGCTGAAGAGGTCCCATTAACCGAAGCCGGAAAAAACCAATGAGCAGTACCGAGCTGGTCAAGCCGAGCTCCAGTAAATGGGAAACTCTGGTGCTTATCGCCGGATTTGGGCTATTACTGGCTGCCACCACTATCTATGTTCTGACCTTTGGCCGTGAGGAACAGCAGGCCCAGCTTGAAGTCTGGCAGGTGAGCGCCTATGACGGTCTGAGCGATGTGGACCAAGCGGTATATAACGCCCTCTACACCGCCCAGGAAGATATTGGCTGGATTCAGTATGAACTGGGACCCTATCCCGATATCGCAACCCTTGAAGATTACCTGATTGCCCCCTTTGCCAAAGATTTATCCTGGGCCAACACCGGTCGTGTGCAATGGCACTTCCGCGATGTCGTTCAGGAAGGGGAGATGCAGGGTTACACGCTCTATCACGGCAATGGCGGCAGCGCACCAGACCAAAGCGCCTACCTTCTGGTTCTGGGCCATCTGCACTCCGGCTATGTTCTGGCCAATCACAACACCATCTGGATACACCCCAATCCCAACCAACCTATGCCGAAGAATTCCACACAGCAATCCATGATTCTGGAGGGCTGGAAAAACGTTGTGCCTTATCTGGGACGAGATGAACTGGAAAGGCTTAAAGGGTCGAGTAACTGATATGTCTATTAAAAAATCCATTTTATCCACTGCCGGCACTTTAGTTTTGGCCATCTCCAGCCTGCTGCCCCTCAGCGCCCAGGCCCAGCTCAAAATCGGGGTAACCCTGCACCCCTACTACAGCTTTGTGGCAAATATTGTCGGTGATCGTGCCGAACTAAGCCCTCTGATAGGTGCAGGCTACAATCCACACGGCTATCAACCGCAAGCGGCGGATATTAAACGCGCATCGGAACTGGACGTTATCGTTGTTAACGGGATTGGCCACGATGAATGGGCCTTCGAAATATTACAGGCGGCCGGGCGCGAAGAAGATCTGCCCAAGATTTACCCCAACAATGCCGTCGCTCTGATGCCGACTTCGGGCAAAGACCAAACGGCCAATGCCCACACTTTCTTGTCGATAAGCGCCTCCATTGCCCAGGTTTACGAAATTGCCAAACAGCTAGGCACTCTGGACCCTGTCAATGCCGATTTTTACCGTACCAACGCCCGTAATTACGCCACCCGCTTGCGACAGCTAAAGGCGGAATATATGCCCCAAATCGCAGCCCTCGATACGTCAAAATTCAAGGCCGCGACCATGCACGGCGCCTACGGCTACCTGATGCAGGAATTCGGCTTACAGATTTCTGCGGTCGTGGAGCCTCGTCACGGTGTTGAACCCACCGCACGACAACTTGCCGAGACCATTGATGAAATCAAATCCACCGGGGTAACCGTTCTCTTTGCTGAAAAGTATTTCGCCAGCAAATTGGCCGATACAATTGAAGCCGAAACACAGGTAAAGATTTTCTCCTTTTCCCATATTTCGGACGGCGACTATACGGCCGACCGGTTTGAACTGGATATGCGGCAAAATATCGAAGAGCTGTTAGGCGCGCTTGAATACAGCGCCTCTCTTAATGCAGACAATATGAGCAACAACTAATGGGTCCAACAATAAAGGTATCTAACCTCAACCTGTCTCTTGGCAACGCCAAAATTCTGGAAAATATCAGCTTGCAAGCCAAACCCGGTCAGGTGCACTGCATTATCGGCCCCAATGGCGGCGGCAAAACCTCCACCCTGAGGTCCATCCTGGGCCAGATGCCGCACAAGGGCCAAATCGAGTTTGATTGGGCGGACAATTCCAATATCGGCTATGTTCCCCAATTTCTGGATTTTGACAA
>JBFHKI010000101.1:0-6846 GCA_041595415.1 Pseudomonadales bacterium
CCTGAAATTGCACGTATAGTTTTTGGCTTGTGGGAGGAATCTGCAGTTCAGTTTGCAGATGCTGATAATAAACCTCGAGGTTCTTTTGGTAGAAGGCGTCAAAGATCTGGACGCCTTGCGGGTAATCGGCTTCGAGCATTTCTCCGTTGTCAGTTTGATACTGAAAACGATCTCTGTATAGATAGTAGCCGGGTTCGATATACCATTCCAACTGTACCTCGCCGCTGTTATCCCAATATAGTGAGGGGATAAAAGCTTGGCCTACTGGCAGGAAGGGGCTGGAATCAAGGCTGGTTACGCTGCCAAATTGGGCTGTAGCTGAAGTTGCCGAGAAGGCGGAAAGCCAAAGGGCGCCAGAGAAACAAAGGGTCTTGATAGCATTTTGCATTGAGGTCATAGCGCTTGGCCAAGTCTGATCTGTGAACGTAAGGCAATTTTACTCTTTCTTTGCCTGTCTTTAATCATTATCTTCGCGAGTTGGGTACATACCTCGACTATAATTCACCACTGAACATGAATCTTTTTAAATGGAAAGCTGAAAAATGTACCGAAAAACAAAGCTGATACTGACTTTTTTGGGGTGTGCAATTCTGAGTCTTAACTTGCAAAGTCAATCGGCCTTGAGTGTCGAATCGGGCCACGTCAGTGCATTGATACCAGGTCAGGAAGTTTCCGCAGGCTACCTTCATCTTCACAATAATGGTGATGAAGATGTGCTTCTCGTGGACTTCAGTTCACCAGCTGCGACCATGGTGCAGTTACATGAAACCGCGATGAAAAATGGCATGATGAGTATGAATAGACTGGACTCAGTTGTAGTGCCCGCGGGGGGCGATTTGTTGATGCAGCCGGGCGGATTACATTTGATGATAATGGGTGTCGACAAAACTGCCTTTGCCGGCGATAGCATCGAGCTGGATCTGCACTTTTCTGACGGAACGGTTGTTGGCACCGAGTTACCCATTCAATCCATGCATGCCGGCCACTAATACATATTATGTCTGAACTCATCTCACTGGCCGGGATGGGTTGGCAACCCTTCTTTCAACAACAACTCAGCCTGGAAGAGTGGAGTTCTGTCACTCCGGCCAGGGTGGTTGAGCAACATAAGTCCAAGCTTGAGCTGGTCTGTGAAGCGGGTCGAATAAGCTTACCAGTAACCGGTTCTACGCCGAATCTTACAGTCGGGGATTGGGTTTTGCTGGAATCTGATGGCCGGCTGTTGCGGGTTATGGAAAGGCAGAGTTGCTTCCGTCGCAAGGCCGCGGGTCGTCAGGTTGCCGAACAGTTGTTGGCCGCCAATGTGGATACTGCCTTTATTGTCTGTTCTCTAAACGATGATTTTAATCTCAACCGCATCGAGCGTTATCTGAGCCTGGTAAACGACGCCGGAGCAGAACCCGTGGTAGTTCTGACCAAGAAAGACCTTTGTGATCAGGCTGAAGCATTGCGGGATCAGGTCCAGCAGTTGGATAAAACCCTCTGTGTCGAAATGGTTAATAGCAATGATCCAGGCAGTGTCGAGCGGCTCCTTCCCTGGTGTAACCCGGGCAAAACTCTGGTGATGCTGGGCTCTTCAGGGGCTGGCAAGTCGACCCTGACCAATGCCTTGTTGGGTGAGGAAAAACAGGCCACCGGCGAAATACGTGAAGACGATGAGAAAGGGCGTCATACCACGACTCACAGATCCCTGTTGCATATGCCTTGTGGTGCCATGATTATCGACACGCCGGGTATGCGTGAACTGCAATTAAGTGATTGCGAAGCCGGTGTTGCCCTGACCTTTGCCGACATTGAAGAATTGGCAGCCGGATGTCGTTTTAGTGACTGTCGGCACGCCTCGGAACCGAGTTGTGCCGTGCAGGAGGCTCTGGCAAAGGGTGAGCTGGATCTGCGCCGTTTCGACAACTACAAAAAATTGCTTCGCGAACAGGCCTTTAATGCGGCCAACATTGCTGAACGGCGCGCCGAAAATAAAAGTATCGGCAAATTCCACAAAAAGGTCAGAGATGCCAAATACAAAGGCAAAGGGAGTTAAGAACCCAAAGCTTGCTTGCGGGTCTGCAATATCTTCAGGCAGGCTTCAGCCGCTTCTTGGCCCTTGATTTTGAAGTGATCCAGAAAAAATGCATGTTCGTCTTCTGACTCGCTAAAGTTTTTGGGGGTTAATACCACTGAAAGGACGGGAATTCCGACCTCAAGTTGTACCTGCATAAGACCCGAAATAACCGCTTCGGCGACGTATTCATGGCGGTAGATGCTGCCATCGACAATAAGTCCGCAACACAGGACGGCACTAAAGTTTCCAGTCTTTGCCAGATCTTTGGCAAGCAAGGGAATCTCGAAGGCACCAGGAACATCAAAAACTTCGATTGAGCATGATTCGTCAGTGAGTTGTTTGAATGCCTGGCTGAAACCTTGGTAGCCGTTGTTGACAATGTCCGCGTGCCAACCGGCCTTGATAAAGGCGATTCGGGGAGCGGAAAGTTCGGGTAAAGAGGCCTGATTCATGTGTATCTCTTTTGGGTGCAAAGAAAATTCAGGGCAAAGCATTAAGCGGACCTGTGCCCGGCCGGGCAAGGTTGTGCCAATGGCTCTCTTTTATCCGGACTTTAACCGTCGGCTTCGGCATTTAACCGAATCTGCTGATCCTTCCAACCGGGTGGTCGAAGGCGCTCGCGGGCTTTAGCTTTTGCTATTACCGCCGGTGGGGAATTGCACCCCGCCCCGAGAACAGGCGGCATATTACTGTGGCTGGCTGGGGCTGTCTAATAGGGAGTAGACCATTGGTGTTTTCAAGAGTGTTCCCCGAGAGCACTATAAGTTCTTAGTCTAGGGCGGCATTAAATTTTTCAGCCATCAGAGCAATTTCGGGCCGGCTGGTATGGCGCTCGGCTACGGTTATTTCCTGGCCGTCCCGGCTAAGGGCTATGAGGTTATAGAGGATGGTGGTTTTTCCGCCAGACTGCATACTACCTTTTTGCCGAATATCAAAAGAGGCAAAATTTTCATTGTCGATTCTTTTCCCGGATATGGATATACCAAACAAAAAACGTTTGGTTTCTATGCCCTCGGTGGTCACTCGGACCAATAGGGCTTTACCCAGATAATGTAACCCTGCCAGGAGGATAAAACCGCCAACTATCGAGAACACTATGGGGAAAAACAGAGGCGCTCCCAAATACCCGGCAAAGAGACCTCCGCCGGAAAAGAACAGGCCAAACAACAGCATCGAGATACCCTGTGCAGGGCGTTGAAAGGGTGCATACCAGACTTCAATACCATTGTGTAACGGTCGGATATCGGCCACCAGGTTGATTCCGGCTTCGGCCTCTGCAAGTGTCGAATGGTGATCTTCAGTTGCAGCCCTGAGAAACTGTGATCTCTGTGCTGTCTTATACACCGGTACGATGAAGTAGCGGCTTAATTTGCCGGCGGGGGCTTCTGCCTCAAGCAATATTCGCCAGAAGTGATAATTTTTGGTGGATCTGTCTATTTCGCTCTCGGGCAGGTCGTCTGGCAAATCAAAACGAAATTTAAAAAGAGTGCCGCAGGCAGATTGATCCAGGTGGCAGGATCCCCTGTTTTGCCATCTGACCGACTCACTTCGACTGCGGTTCTTGCCAGTACCGGTTACATAGCTGTAGATGCACTGGGCGGTAATCTGGTTTTTGATCTGTCCGGTATAAGGGATATTGGTTTCGATTCCGCCACCCAAGTGGCCCGCTATAGAACCAGGGAAAGGGTCCAGAACCAGAGGTGTCTGTCCAAATCTGTAGCGTTCCCTGCTCGCTTTCAGGGCATAGAACACCAGATAAATACCCGTCAGCGGGAACAGAAAAACTACATAGATTACCGGATCTCTCCCGGCTCTGTTTAACAGCTCGGGTATCTGGAGCCAGACCACTAAAGAGACGACGTTCCAGATAATGGCAAAAGCCCAGAGCACAAGGACGAGGCTGTTCGCGCCGGATTTGATTGAATTGTCAGCCCAGGCTTTTTTGGTTAACCAGACTTTGTCCTGCATCCTCACTCCTGTATGTACAAAAGCATCGATCGATGAGCCAAGGCATGCTTCAAACTGAATGCGAAGCTCATTTCAGCTTCACGCCGGGAATCATTTTTCTGAGGGTATTATCCTTTTGTCCGAAGTGGTGATAAAGGGCTGCGCACAGGTGAATCATGATCAAAATCCATACAACCCATTCGCCCATAATTTGTTTGTGAAAGAAATCGACGGGAATTTCCCAGACTTCAAAGGTGATCCCGCGCTCAATGGCGAAAGAGGATTCGAAGAAACCGGACCCCCGGAAAGTGGGAATGCCAAATAGACCGAAAAAATTCACCTGTCGTCCCCCTGTGCCGAGCCAACCGCTTAATGGGGCCGCGATCAGAACAAAATAAAGCGCGAAATGGGAAGCTTTTGCCGCTAGAAGCTGCCAGCGCGGAGCGGGCTCCGGTTCGGGCTCCGGATTAGATAGCTTCCAGATCAGGCGAGGAAGGAAGAGGATTAATACCGTAGTGCCCAGCATGGTGTGAATCCGCAGAGAGGAAAAATATTCCGCCGACCGGTATTCGACAAAGTAATGCATGTAGTTTACAGACAGGTAAGCGCCTAAAAAGCAGAGTGCGGTTATCCAGTGCAGCCATTTTGCAACAGCCCCGTATTGCAGGCGTGTATTTTTCAAGCCCATATAAATCCCCCCCAAGATAAAAGCAAAATTGCTCTGCAAAAGAATAGAGCATCTTTGCCCGTCTATCTCTTAAGCTCTGTAAAGTGCTATGGCCTCCCTGAGTTCCTAGTTACAATCGGCGATATTGCTCAATAATCATCGAAGGGGGATACAATGAATTTCAAGCTAACCACACTGATTGCTTCGGTGTTTCTTGTTGCCTGTAGCCAGTTGGAAGTCGGGGGGACTGGGGATTCAGCTACTGTGACCGCCGAGCCTGAGTACGGCATCAGCCAGGTTGTTGGCAATCTGTATATGGCACACAGCGACGGTCATAACACCCTGTTTCTGGTGACTTCAGGGGGCACAATTTTAGCCGATCCACTCAATCTGGAATTTGCCGAGTGGTTAAAGGGCGAGATCGCTGAACGTTTCGACTCTACTGTGCGTTATGTACTCTACAGCCACCATCACTGGGATCACGCCTCCGGCGGAGCGGTATTTGCCGATACAGCGGAATTTGTCGGTCACGAGAATATGCTTGAAGCTTTGGCACTGCCCCTGCCGGCTAACTATGTGCCGGCTGACACCAATGGTGATGGGGCAATTCAACGTTCCGAGGCCGGTGGCGGACTGGCACTCTATTTTGATCGGGTGGACGCCAATGGCGATGGTAGGGTTACCGGTGCAGAAATGAACCGGGACATTGTGTTGCCAACTATCACTTATAGCGATGTATATCCGGTGTATTTGGGGGGCAAGGAGGTACGTATGGTCTATGCCGGTGTCAACCACAGCAATGATGGCAGTATCATGTTTTTTACCGATGAGGCTACTGCTTTTGGCGTAGATTGGTTATTGGTTAATGGTTTCCCGCGAACACTTTACGGGGCTGGGCTGGATGCTTGGGTCGATGTTACAGAGCGCATGGCTACTCTGGGTGTTACCCATGTAATTCCCGGCCATGGTGAGCGCGGTCGATTGGAAGACCTGAAGGCGTACGGTCAGTTTTTCCGAGACTTGCGCACGGCTCTGGAGGAAGCGCAGTCCGCCGGTATGAGCCGTGAAGATTTCCAGAACAGTATCAGCCTGCCTGCCTATAGTGCATGGCCAGGTTACGAGACCAGTTTACCAGTTCTCGCCGGTGAAGCTTATGACCTGGCGCTACAGCCATAACCGGAGGTTTGAGATGAAGCTTTTGGTGCTATTTTTTTGCAGTCTGTTTTTATTCGTGACAAACCCGCTGATGGCCCACCATTCGCGTGCCAACTTTGATTCCAGCCGGGTTATCGAGCTGACCGGCAAGGTAGTGGATTACGCCTGGCGAAATCCCCATGTCTATATGCAAGTGGAAGCTCCTGATGAGGCCGGAATTAACCAGACTTGGTTGATCGAATCTCACTCGGTGACGGGAATGCGTGGGAACGGTTGGGATGGCAATACATTGCAGGTTGGCGAGCAAGTCACCCTGTCGGGGAGTCCGGACTTTAATGCCAGTAAGCATTTCGTTCTGCTTGACTATATAGAAAAAGCCGACGGGCAAAGGCTCTACGCTTTCGGAAACCGCAATGCTGCACGCCCTGCAGCCCCGAAAATAGAACCTTCGACAGATTTTTCAGGGACCTGGAATTTCGACCTCAGTAATTTCAATATTGCCCTTGCCGGCGGCGGCCCACCACAGGATTGGTCCTATACTGAGCTCGGCTTGCAAGAGGGGGCTGAATTTGACGCGGATGAAAACCCCGAACTTCAATGTTCGGAAATTGGTGTGCCGCGAATTATTGCCTATCCCTACGGCATAAATTGGACTCGTGATGCCAGCAGTATTCGTATCCATAAAGAACACCTGGATGAAAAACGCACTGTTTGGTTAGATGCAGATGCCGAGGGTCTTAAAAATCAGGCGCCGAGCTATGTGGGCACTTCCTACGGGTACTTTGAGTCAAGCCGGCATCTGGTGATTGAGACGGAGAACTTTTTACCCACCAAGTGGGGTAATGCAAACGGGGTGAATTCCAGCGTGCAGAAGAAGGTCGTTGAGCACTATTGGTTAGCAGAGGATGGTATGAGTGTAGACTTTGAATTCACCATCACCGATCCGGTGTATTTGACAGCGCCTGCCAAGGTTTCGGGCAAGTTCAATAAATCGACAGACCGGGATTTTGTTGAAACC